>JAKOSS010000888.1 GCA_029777145.1 Acidobacteriota bacterium
CCGTAAGTCCCGTCATTCATTGCCTCTAACGCGGTTCGATACTTGGAATTGTGATACTGGTTCATATTAAACTTACGGAGTCGGATTTGGTTTCGGAACAACATGCTCGGTGGGGCCGTCGGGCAACATTTTGCGATCTCCTGGAAATAGCGCTCGCGGCCGCCAGGTTTCAACATTGATGTGCGGATCAAGTCCATGAGAATTGACTAGATCGAATCTGACCGCCCTCTCCCCATCTGTCGACCATAACATAAAGTCAGAAGTGGTCTCGGTTTCTATATTAGCGTCCCGACCTACGAAATCCACGATCATTTGTGCACGCGGACTGAGCTGTCGAGTCGTAACTGGTACGCTATCGATGACTTCGGCTTCCGCGGTAACCGTCACCGATTCGCTAATCGCCGCGCCCCCACTGAACTGGGAAATGGCCAGTCCCCCGCCGACGGCAGCGACGGTCACGGTCGCACCCGTTACCCGGTTTGTCAAAGTATACACATTCGAATTTTCATCTGCATCGCCGACTATTGCGTCGGCTCCCCAGTCGTAAAGGAGCGAAAGCAGTGTATTTAGAGTTCCGCCGGCTTGGCTCCCGAAATAGGCACTGGCCAACTGAGAGCGCGCGTCGATGTCTTGCTTGGCAAACCAGTCAATGAAACCGCGGGCCAAATTGACGTTCCGTTCACTGATGTAATTGGCATACTGTGCCTCCGCTGCGGCCCGTGATTTAAATCGCTTAGAGCGTCCTTCATAGGGATCCAAGGCATACCAGCCCTTGTTTTTCCCCCAGGCAGCGTATAGAACCCCGGGACCGGTGTATCTCGTACGCCCTGCCAGGTTGAGTGGGTCGGTGTCATGCCAATAGATGGTGGTGACATTCACTGAAGTGCCGGATTGTGTCACCTTCTTTTCAGTGACTTCCCACCAGTCAGTTCCGTTTGGGTCGATTCTTGAAATCGGCTCATTCCCTGCGTATACAAACCGATTGAACGTCTGCGGATTCGCGGACTTGCCTGATGCGAGCAGCGGATCGACTGCCGTGAATCTGCCGTGGCGGTTTTCGTACATCCGGGCTTCGGCGAAGTCGAGGCCGGTTTCTTCGTCCTTCTGATAGCCGGTGAATTTCTGTTTGACGGTGTCGTTTGACGGCTGGTAGGCGGCGACGTCCGCACGAGCGCCGACGTCGTGATCGAGTTCTTCGCCGAACGGGAGAAAATCACGACGGGAAATGACGTTGCCTTGGCTGTCCGTGATAACGCGCGGCGTGCCGAGATGGTCTTCGGTCAGATAACGCGTGGTTGGGTTGGTTACCGGAATCTGCGTGTCTGAGTACTCGGCGACGAGTTTTCCGGCCGAATAGACGAAGACCGTGACCTCGGGATTTCCCTGGGCGTCCCATGTTATCTTCTTGACGCGTTTCCCCTCGCCGTCATAAAAGTATCGCCCGATCGTCTGGCCCGAGGAGTTCTTTACTTCATACTGCTTGTTTTCGCCATTGAAGAAAACCGTCCGGCCGTCGCCGTCGGTGGTCAGATTCCCGTTTTTGTCGTAGGCGAAGTTCTGGTTGGCGGTAACGAACCGGTTTGTCGCCGGATCGATCAACGGCGTCGTATTCGTTTGGATCGCACCGATCGGCCTATGGACCGTCTGGTTCAACGCTTTCCGGTTTCCGAATCGATCGTATTGAAATTGCTGGATCCAGTTTTGTCCGGCGTTCGCATCGGTACTGTCCTTTTCTTCCGCCTCCGTCAATCGATAAAGGGAGTCGTATTTGTAGTTCTGAACGAACGGATTCGCGACGCCGGCCACGGTCATTAGCGACTGCGCGATGTTACCCGTATTCTTGTTGGCGTTGACCGACCCCGACTCAAACTCGCCGTATTTGTATTCGAGCTTCCAGACACTGTTGTCGTTTGCTCCAACGCCGATCCCGATCTCTGTTAGCTGCGCCCGCTCGTTGAACTTCGCAGTTTCCCAGCGGTTATTGCCAAGCTTCATCCGCTCGATCCCGCCCGATGCGGTGTATGAGAACGAATTCGCATAAGTCCTCTTAGGCGCGTTCTGATTGGCCTTGCCCCAGATCCGACTGAGATCGCCGTCTGATTCGTATTCGTTGCGAACCGTCCGGCCCGAAGGATAGGTATCCTGGACGAGCGCTCCGGCAAAGTTGTACTGATACAGCGACGGGTAGGTCACGCCGTCCGTGATCTGCTGCATTTCGGTAAGGCGCCCGAGCGTGTCGAACTGGGTGTAGCGTGTGTCCGAGACCGAACTTGAAACGCGCGTCAGTTTTCCTTTGGCGTAGTTCGGCGACGCCGGACTCTGATTGGTTTCGAGCAGTCCGTCGTAGAGGAAGGTGACCTCGGGCGTGTTGTCACTGGCGTCAGCCCCGAGACCGGCGCAGGTTATGCCCAAGTTGGCAGGATCGACATTCGGCTTCGAGTAACAGCGCCTTGTGACGCGCTTCGCCTTGTCGTACTCGTTGATGATCGAAACTCCGTTGGCGTCCGTCGCGCGGACAAGATCGCCGAGCGCGTTGTATTTGAACGCCGCCGACCATTGGCCAGATGTGTTGTAAGGATCACTGAGGTTGAGATTCGCATTCGGTTCCTGTTCGGGCTGC
>JAKOSS010000889.1 GCA_029777145.1 Acidobacteriota bacterium
GGCGATCAACCGAACGTCAACCTCGACCTTCTTGACTCCGCCGACCCTGAAGAACGATCGCGTTTCGAGCGCTCGCAGCAGTTTCGACTGAAGCTGCATCGGCATTTCCATGATCTCATCGAGAAAGATCGTGCCGCCGTCGGCGATCTCGAACAGTCCGAGCTTGCGTCCGCGCGCACCCGAGAACGCGCCGGCTTCGTGACCGAACAATTCGCTTTCGAGCAGATTGTCCTGCAGCGCCGCGCAGTTCAGGTCGACGAATGTCTTGTCCTTGCGTCGCCCGAGACGGTGCAACGCCTGCGCGACGAGTTCCTTTCCGACGCCGGATTCGCCCGTGATGAGCACCGACGTATCGGTCGGCGCGACGCGCTGGACGAGTCGCAGCACTTCCTTCATCTGCGGCGACTCCGCGACCATTTCGGGCATATTCTTGTTCGTCGTGCGCTCGATCTGAGCCCGCAATCGCTGGTTGTCGATCTTGAGTTTCTGCTTCTCGGCGGCCTGCTGGACAAGCGCCGAAAGTTCGGTGATGCGATACGGTTTCGTCAGATAGTCGTACGCGCCGAGCTTCATCGCTTCGATCGCGGATTCGACGGTCGCCTGTCCGGTCAGCATGATCACTTCCGGCGGATTCTGCGATTTCTCGCGCAGGCGCCGCAAAAGCCCGATGCCATCGAGCCGCGGCATGTTGATATCGCACAAGAGGACGTCAAAATCTTCCTGCTCGAGGGCGTCCCAAGCAGATTCCCCGTCCGGGGCGGTATCGACATCGTGACCTTGCCGGCTCAGTTCCTTTTGAACCACGAGCCGAAGGTTACTTTCGTCATCAACTACCAATAGTTTTGCCATAACAGTTATTTGAATCGGGAATTTGAGTGAATCGGGATCGCGGGTCAATAGTTAAACCGCAACTACCCGAACCGTCAAACCCCGGCCCGGATGGGGAGAAAGATCGTGAAGGTCGTGCCGACGCCGACATTCGAACGGACGCTGAGCCGCCCGCCGTGTTCCGTGATGATGCCGTAGCAAACGGCAAGCCCGAGTCCGGTTCCTTTACCGACTTCTTTCGTCGTAAAGAATGGTTCGAAAACCTTCGACATATTCTCCGACGGAATGCCGATACCGGTGTCCTGAATCTCGATCGTGAGCCGCTGTTCGTTTGTCGAGAACGCGCGGAATGTCAGCGCGCCTCCGTTCGGCATGGCGTCGATCGCATTTGTCGCAAGGGCGATGATCGCCTGCTGTATCTGTCCGCCGTCGGCGTTGATCGCTGGAAGATCCTCCGAAATATCGAACCTGAATTCGATCTGGTTGCCGCGCTTTTGATGGGAGATCAGATTCGCCGACGAACGGATGAGATCGGCGACGTCGATCGGCAGCCGGTTCCCGGATCGCGCGCGGCTGAAATCCAAAAGCCCGTTGGTGATCGCTTTGCAGCGAAAGGCCTCGCTGCGGATCAATCCGAGATATTCCCGAAGGTCCTCGATCTCGGAATTGGCGCCGAATTCGCCGTCGTCGACACGCGACTCGAGCGATTCCGCGCACGCGGAGATCGTTGCGAGCGGATTGTTGATCTCATGAACGACGCCGGCCGCGAGACGTCCGACCGCGGCGAGTTTCTCGGCACGCCCGGCGGCATGGATCGCCTCGACGCGCATCGTCACATCCTCGCCGACGGTAATAACATGAGTCACTTCGCCGGTCGCCTGATTGCTCATCGGGATCTTGCTGACGAGCCAATGCTGAGTGGCGCCGTTGTCGGCGACCGTCTGTTGTTCGATCCGTTCGATCTTGCCCGTCTCGAAGGCGCGTTCGAACTCTTCGCGCAATTTGCCTTGCGGATATTTCGCGAATACCTGGAAAACATTGCGTCCGATGACCGCGTCGCGCGGCATCCCCTGCGTCCCGATCTCGCGATGGCGGTTCCAACTGACGATCCGGTAGTCGCGGTCGATAACGTAGATAGACACCGGAAGGGCGTCGAGAACGGCCTCGGTGAACCGGCGATGTTCTTCCCTGGCGCGGTTGATCGAATCGTTGATCGCGGCCTCATAGTGCGCCGAAAGGTTGATGCTCATCGCCGCCAACTGGGTCGCCGCGTCGATCACGCGCTTTGAACGTTCGGTACACTCCGACGGCGATTCGAAACCGGTGACGATCGCACCCTTGATCTCGCCGTTGATATGGAGCGGAGCGACATACTCGACCGCATGTTCGCCGCCTGAAAGCAGTCGGTCTGACTCGGAAAGATACGAAACTTGCGGCGGAAGAAGGTCGCGCCATTCGCGGAATCTCGTCTTGTCGATCCAATCGTGCTCCGCTTCGGCACCGTATGCGGTGCAGATCGAACTGATGAATCCGATGTGCTCCAGTTCGACGATGACCGCGCAAACGTCGGCCCTCGTGCCGGCTTGGACGGCTTCGGCGACGCGGGCAGCGACTTTTTTTGGATGAACCGTGAACAGCAGGCTTCGGCCAAGCTCCGTAATTATCCGGAGATCGTTCGAACCGTCAGAGTCGCTCTCGTGAACAGAGTAAGATCTCGACTGTCGTTTCGCGGTCTTTGGGGTCAACATTCGTTCTGGGCCTGCCAAATTTCTGGCGGAATTCGTCATCTGATGAGGTGGGATAGAAATCTGAACTGAGAAGCGAGGAAAACTTCCCACTAAATTAAAAAGGATTTTTAACAATTTGTCAACGGTTTTAACACGCGAATTCGAACGAATTTGACACGCCGTGCGATAAGTTGAAGAATCGATAAATCGGTATGAAACAACGGTTAAGACGAGTTGCAAAGGCACTGATGACGAGGACTTTTCTTGTCGCCGCGTGCGCCGTCGCGACCGTCGTCACGATACCCGCCCAGAAGATCATCGACAAGACCGTCGCGACCGTCGACGACCGCGCGGGACGACCGGAACTTATTACCTACTCGGACCTGCTCTGGACGCTCGCGCTCCAGCCGCGCGTTCAGATCGATCCGCCGAGTTCCGAGGATCTCAACCGGGCGCTCGAGTTCGTCATCAACCAACGGCTGATCGCGATCGAAGCCAAACGGCTCCCGGGGGCCGCGCCGACCGAAGCGCAAGTCAACCGCGAGATCAACCGTGTCCTCGAATCGTTCCCGTCAACGACGGAGTTTGAACGACGTTTGCGGAAGGTCGGGTTCGATTCGGTCAAGGATGACAATTTTCAGAGGATGATGGAAGAACGCGTGAAGATCGAACAA
>JAKOSS010000890.1 GCA_029777145.1 Acidobacteriota bacterium
AGTACGTGTCACGAGGACGTTCGGCGAACGCGCCGCAAGTTTTTCAAAGATCCCGACGATCTGTCCGACCGATTTTCCCTGTCCGAACACGACTTCCGGAAAACCCTGGCGATCGGCACGCGCATGATCGACCCGCGCGTATCCGATGTCCTCGTACGCCAGATCCTTGATGCGCCGGGCGGCATCCGTACGGTCAAAATTCCCCTGTTCGAATTGGGCGAGGATCTCCTCGATTGCCTGCTTGTTCATTGATTCGATACTAGCACACGACCGAATTATTGCGCGTCGCCGCAAACTGCGGGTATCATTTGGCTTGTAAGCATTTCAAATCAAACCCAAATGGAGGATGAATGAAGAAGACGACTATCTTCGTCGCAATGATCGCGATCGCCATGATCGCGGGTGCTTGCGGCGGATCGAAAACCCCCGACAACAAAGCGTCGAACGCAAATTCGAACTCAACAACGAAGACGTCCGCGTCACCGGCCGGCAACGATCTCTATTCCGCGGTTTATGCGCTGCACGGGCCGCGCATGCCTGACGATGCGAAACTCGGCGAGCAAAAGCGCGACTTCGTGAACGCTCTGCATGTGAGTTTGAAGCGAGCCGAAGGCATCACCAAGATGAATTGGGAAGAGAAATTCAAGGAACCGGCGACGATGAAACTCGAGGACGGCGAAACCGTGCTCGTGATCACACTGGCATCGCCGGAGGGCGGAAAACTCGACAAGGGCGAATATGTGGCGACGGATGCCGCCGACGCCGTCGATACTGCAGCCAAGGACAAGAATCTCGCGATCATCACGTTGATCGATTCGTCGGGCGCAAAGCGTCTGAAAGGTAAGATCAATGTCTCCGACGCCGGAAAGGTGATCATGTATTCGTTCGCTGAAAAACCGGCCGCCCCGAAACTCGACGCCTTGAGCTACGGAGCACCGTTTAAGAATTAATTCGGATGTGGGAATTCGGATTGCGGATTTGCTGAAATCCGCGATCCGCGATCCCAATTCCCAAATTGCAAGTGGAACTTACAGTCGCCATAACCGGAGCATCCGGAACGATTTACGCACAGCGAACGCTGCAGCTGATGGCTGCGAGCGGCGCCGTCGAGACGATAAATCTGATCATGTCGGACGTCGTTGCGACCGTCGCGCAGGTCGAACTCGGGACCAATCTGAAGAACGCGGACGCCGCGCGGATCAATGAATGGCTCGGATTGGCGGCCGATTCGAAGATGATCCGGTTGTGGCGCCTCGATAATCTCGCCGCGAAACCGTCGTCGGGCTCAAACAAGCAGGCCGGGATGATCATCGTCCCGTGCTCGATGGGGACGCTCGGGGCGATCGCCAGCGGCGCCGGCACGAATTTGATCCACCGCGCCGCGGACGTCTGCCTTAAGGAAGGCCGCAAACTCGTCATCGTGCCGCGGGAGACGCCGTTGAGCACGATCCATCTCGAGAACATGCTCCGCCTTGCGCGCGCGGGTGCCCGGATCCTTCCGGCGAGCCCGGGCTTTTACCATCGGCCGGATTCGATCGGAGAATTGGTCGATCATCTCTGCTTCCGCATCCTCGACCAGTTCGACATCCCGCATTCGCGCAAGTCCGCGTGGACCGGCGACGAGGTCAAGTGACTCGGGGTTGACCGGAACGCGAGCGTCCCGCTTGGATCGCCCGCAGTGAGAAGTTAGCCGGACGGAGGATTCCGCATCGCGTCCGTCATGTGTCCCGGTCGCTGCGACTTCCCGTTCCGAACCTGAAATGATCATGCCCGATACCGTCAGCCGCTTTTCCAACCGCGTCGCCAACTACATCAAATATCGACCGGGATACCCGTCCGAAATGTTCGGCGTCTTCCGTGACGAGATGAACTGGACCGCAGATTCGGTCGTCGCCGACATCGGATCCGGCCCCGGAATCTCGTCCATTCCGTTCCTCGACCGCGGGAACACGGTGTACGGCGTCGAACCGAACGAAAACATGCGCGCGGCCGCCGAAGAGTTGATGAGCGGATACGCGAAGTTCTTCAGCGTCAACGGCACGGCTGAGAACACGGCGTTGCCGGATGACTCCGTCGATCTCGTCATTGCCGCGCAGGCGTTTCACTGGTTCGATCCGCGGAAAGTCCCGCAGGAATTCGAACGCATCGCCCGTCCCGGCGGGTCGTTGGCGCTGATCTGGAACGAACGTCTGCTCGACGCCGACCCGTTCCACGTCGAGTACGAAGCCTTTCTGAAACATTACGCAAGCGATTACGACGCCGTCCGGCACGACCGGCTCGACGCCGGGATATTGTCGGAATTTTTCGGCAAGCCGTTTTCCCGGGCCACGTTTCAAAATGCGCAAGTGTTTGATCTGCAAGGTTTAAGAGGTCGCGCGCTGTCGTCGTCGTACATGCCGTCGGAAGACGACGAGCGCATTCCGGCTCTCGATTCCGATCTCAAATCGCTGTTTGATAAATACTCCGAAAACGGTAGAATACAAGTTTTGTATCAGACGAATATTTTCTATATACGACTATAGGTAGTTTTATGGACGCTAAACCCGAAGTACGCACGATCACCGTCGCCCATTCACCGGATTCCGACGACGCATTCATGTTTTACGGCCTCGCAACGAACAAACTCGAGACGGAAGGACTGAAATTCGAACACACGCTCAAGGATATTCAAACGCTCAACGTCGATGCGATGAACGGCGTTTTCGATGTCACGGCCATCAGTTTCCACGCCTATTCGTATATTTCCGACAAATATGCGCTGCTTCCGCACGGCGCGAGCATCGGCGATAAGTACGGCCCGATCGTCGTGTCGAAAGAGCAGTTTACGGCGGACGACATCCCGAATCTGAAGATCGCGATCCCGGGCGAACTGACGAGCGCCTTTCTTGCGCTCCGAATCTACAATCAGGATTTCGAATACTGCGTCGTCCCGTTCGACCAGATCATCGACGAGGTCGCCAAGGGAAAATATGACGCGGGACTTTTGATCCACGAGGGCCAGCTTTTTTACAAGCAGAAAGGACTAAGCAAGGTGCTCGACCTCGGCGAGTGGTGGCACGAGCGGACCGGGCTTCCGTTGCCGATGGGCGGCAACGCGATCCGGCGCGATCTCGGCGATGACTTGATGAAGCAGGTTTCGAAGCATCTTCACCGAAGCATCGTTTATTCTCTCGAGAACCGCGAAGACGCGCTTTCCTACGCGATGCAGTTCGCCCGCGACATGCCGCCCGAACTTGCCGACCGCTTCGTCGGGATGTGGGTCAACGACCTGACTCTGGATTACGGTGAGCGCGGCCGCGAGGGCGTCCGACTGCTTCTTCGCGAAGGTTTTGAGAAAGGGATCATCCCGAAATATGTCGAGGTCGAATTCGTCGATTGATGAACTCCGCAAAACGTTTCACAAATCGGGTTCCGGATCTCCGGAGCCCTTTTTCTTTGTGCCATGCGAAAGGAATCGCCCGCGATCCGGACGACCGCGAATTTCGGAAACCGGTGCGAAAACGAGAATCGTGCGACGAAACTGCGGTTCGCATCAATTCGCGGGCGATTGTCTCGATCACGTAATCCGGGTCCGATCTGCGCGATCCGCGGCCCGTTCTTTCCCCTAAATCGAGCGTTTTCAGTTTTTTGTTGCAAACGGTATGATTGAAGTAACCATCACAGATAGGACGATCGTCGCCCCAATAGATCGAATCAGAACGTTAGGAGGGAACATGAAATTCAAGGCAATTTACAGAACAACCTTTTTGCTGGTGATCGCGCTCTCTTTGTTCGCGGGACTGGCAATCGCGCAACAGAATCGCTACTCGCGAAGGCAAGTCGGCGACATCATTGCAAAACTCGAACGGAGCAGCAATACGTTCCGCAATGACTTCAACCGGGAAATGGACCGGAGTTCGCTCAACGGAACGAACGAAGAGGATCGCCTGAACCGCATTGTCTCGAATTATGAGAACGCGATGGATCGCCTGCGCCGCCAGTTTGACCGGAACGAGAATTGGTGGGAAAGCCGGAACAACGTGAACGGCGTCATGGACGAAGCGCGGCAGGTCAACGCGATGATGAACAATCTTTCATTCGCGCGGAAACTCGAGCGCCAATGGCGCAGCATGCGTGACGATATCAATCAACTCGCCAACACGTTTGACCTACCCGGACTCGGAACCGGCCCGATCTTCGGCGGCGGCGGCAACGTTCCGCAGTGGATTCTCGGAACCTGGTACGGACGCGCTCCGAACGGATCGATGATCCAATTGACGGTCAATGCCAACGGCACTGCGACAGCAAATATCGGCGGTTCAATGAGTTACGGAAGCGCGGACGGAACCCGGATCCACTTCGGCGGCGCGACGTCGCGCGTCTCGCGCATCGGCAACAACGGTCTGCGCACGACGCGCACGGACAACGGCGAACGGATCGATTACTACCGCAACCAGCAGCCCGGTTGGGGCGGCGGCGGCGGTGGCAACATGGGCAACGTGCCCAGTTGGGCGGTCGGAACGTTCTGGGCCCGCAATCCGCAGACCGGAGGCCGTATCACGCTGACGATCCAACGCAGCGGCAACGTGACGGTCAACATGGACGGCAACATCAGCTACGGGACTTTGTACGGCACGACGTTCTCGCTGAACGGCGAAACCTCGACGGTCACAAAGATCTCGCGCGGGATCCGCACCCAATCGAACAGAAGCGGCGAACGGATAGATTACCGTAAACAATGACCCGATCCGCGGTCGAGAACCGGGGCCTTCGGGCCCCTTTTTTATTTTCGGGACATAACTGCTACCATCCTTTCAAATTCGGGTTGCATCTATTCGACAAGCCAAGTTTGGGAAAACGTATGAAAAGATTATCGAGTTTCGTGTTCGCGGTTTTCGCCGTCACCGTCATTTCGACCGTTTCATTTGCGCAAACGTCCGGGATCAGGACCGAGTCGCTGAGCCAGGGCGAGATCGACAATATCATCAAGAAATTCAGCGCTAACGAATTCGACTTCCGGCAGGCCCTGCAGGACTACGCGTTCAATCGCGACGCAAAGGTCCAGACGGTCGGTCTTGGCGGACAGATAACGGGAACTTACATCAGGAACTCTTTCATGACGTTTACCGACGGCGGGAAGCGTTTCGAACGGATTCTCTACGCGCCGGTCTCGACTCTGAAGGAACTCAGCATCACGCCCGAAGACATCGACGACCTCAGCGGGATCAACCCGTTCGCGATCGAGCCTAAATATCTCAACGAATACAAGTTCACCTACGTCGGGAAGGAAAAGATCGACGAAGTCGACACCTACGTTTTCGACGTCGGGCCGAAAGTAATTCCCGACTGGAAGAAATCGAAACTGCGACTTTTCACGGGAAGGATCTGGGTTGACGACTCCGACGTGATGATCGTCAAGACGAAAGGCAAGGCCGTCCCCGAGGGCAAACAGCGATTTCCGGTAGTCGAAACGTGGCGCAACAGCGTCGACGGAAAATACTGGTTCCCGGTATATTCGGCGGCCGACGACGAACTCGTCTTTGATAACGGCCAGGTCGTGAAGATCCGTGTCCGCGTAACCTACGCCAATTACCGCCTTGGACGAAGCGACGTCAGAATCCTCGACGGCGAGGAAGAAGTTAAGGATCCGAAACCGGCGGTCACTCCGACTCCGACACCGACGCCGACTAAGAAACCGGAATAGAAAGTAAAAAGTAAAAAGGGGAAAGTAAAAATTAATCCGGTTCAGGGATCAGTTTTTACTTTCCCTTTTTTACTTTCCCCTTTTTTACTTTTTACTTTTGAAGAGCTTCCGCCACTGACTTGCGCGTCTTCCGAAGCAGCGGCATGAGGTCTTTCTCGATCGTCAATCCTTCGGTGCTGATCGGCGGCTGCAAGACCATCTCGATCGTTCCGCCGTACGCGACGCCGCGCTTCTTGCCCATCATCCAATCAGTTTCCTTGATCGCGACCGGAATGATCGGCGCCTGCGTCTGCAGCGCGAGATGAAAAGCGCCTTTTTTGAAAGGCAGGAGTTCGCCGGGCATCGCGCGCGTCCCCTCGGCAAAAACGCCGAACGAATATCCCGAATCCATCACTTCCCTCGCCTTTTCCATCGACCGGCGCGCCCGTTCGGCATTTGTCCGGTCGATCGCGATGATGTTGACGAATCCCATCCCGACGCCGAGGATCGGGACCTTGAGCAACTCCTTTTTCGCGACCAACCCGATCCGCCGGCCGGTGAACAGAAACAGCGTCGCGGTGTCGAGATACGAACGATGGTTCGAGATAAAGACGTAGTTCTCTTTCGGATCGAGATTCTCGAGGCCCGTGACCTTGACCTTCACGCCGACCGATTTGAGCCAGATCCGCGCCCCGAAACTCGCGTACGGATAAAGCCATTCCTTTTTTCCGATCAGCCAGAAGACGATGATCGTCGGCGTCCCAATGATGATCAGCAAAACGGCCGCGACGATCCATCCCCACCAATACCGAAGTTTGCCGAAAAACCTCGATTTGTTAGACTCTTTGACAGCAAACGTCAGTTTCTTGTTCTGCTCAATCGCTTCGAGGGAAAGGTCTTGCATGAGTCTTAAATCTATATTGTTTGGAACGATTTCCAAAATCACCGCGGTCATCCTTTTCGCGTCCGCCGTCCAGCTTTTCGCGCAAACTCCGCCGACGCCGAAATCGGTGCTCGGATTCAACCCGACGGACGACCGGACGATCGCCGACTGGACACAGATCACGGGCTATTTTGCCAAGCTCGACGCCGGTTCCTCGAAGGTCGCCGTCCGCGAGATCGGCAAAACGACGCTCGGAAAACCGCAGATCGCCGTGTTCATTTCGGCGGCCGATAACATCAAGAACCTCGACAAACTGCGTGCGATCAATGCCAGGCTTGCCGATCCGGCGTCGATCAAGGATCAGGCCGAACTTGATTCGTTGATCAAACAAGGCAAGACAGTCGTCTCGATCTCCTGTTCGATCCACTCGACGGAGATCGTCGCGTCGCAAATGTCGATGAACCTCGCCTACGAACTGGCGAGCGCGACCGATCCCGGCACGCAGGAAATCCTCAAGAATACGATCCTGATCCTGATCCCGTCCTCGAATCCCGACGGAATCGACATCGTCGCCGACTGGTACCGGAAGACGCTCGGCACGAAATACGAAGGATCTGGACCGCCCGAGCTCTATCATTACTACGCCGGGCACGACGACAATCGCGACTGGTTCATGCTCAATCTTCGCGAGACGCAGAACATCACGAAACTCTTTTGGCAGCAATGGTTTCCGGAGATCGTCTACGACGTCCACCAGCAGGGCCAGACGGCGTCGCGCATGACCGTACCGCCGTTCTTCGACCCGCCGAATCCGCGGATCGCGCCGCTCATTTTGCGCGAGCTCGGCGTGATCGGATACAAAATGGCGGCCGACATTCAGGCCGAAGGCATCCCGGGCGTCGCGACCAACACAACCTACGACACGTGGTGGCATGGCGGATTCCGCTCCGCGCCGTACTATCACAATTCGATCGGGATCCTCACCGAGGCCGCGAGCGCGAATCTGATGACGCCGACCAAGGTCACCAAGGAACAACTGCAGCGGTCGTCCGCGCGCGGACTGCGTTCGGCGATGGAAACAGCGACGAATTTTCCTGAGGTCTGGGAAGGCGGCGAATGGCGTCCGGCGGACATTGCGCGGCTTGAAATGATCGCGTCGCGGTCGCTGCTCGAACTGTCGGCAAAATTCCGCGAACGCTATCTCAGAAATTTTTACGAACTCGGAAAGGCGAATCTGGAACAAAAACCGGACGAACCGCAAGCATTCATCGTGACTGCCGGACAGCCGAGGGCTGAGACCCTGTCGCGCTTTCTCGAGATCCTGATGTGGCAAGGCATCGAAGTTTACGAGATGACGCAGGAAGGATATTTCGCGATGGAAAGCGCGCGCCGCGACGATTTTCACGAAATGCCGTTGGGATCGTTCCTAATCTTCGTCAATCAGGCTCAGAAGAACAACATTCTCAGCCTTCTGGAGAAACAGGTTTATCCGAACCGGCTCAATGCGAACGGCGAGGCCGAGGTCCCGTATGACGTCGCCGGCTGGACGCTGTCGCTGCAAATGGGAGTCGAGGCCGAACCGATCTGGAA
>JAKOSS010000891.1 GCA_029777145.1 Acidobacteriota bacterium
CCACTCGAACGGACGCACGAGGCGATTGTCGTTGAGCATCACGAAATGCCGTTCCCGGGCATGCATGTAGCGCTTGAGCATCAGCTTAAATGTTAGGAAAGTTTGGGAAGTTTGGGAAGTTTGGAAATTCCCCAACTTCCCTAACTTCCGTAATTTCCCAAGCTGTCTCCGCCCGCTGACGCAGGCGGTACTGACTTGGCCGCCCGCTGACGCAGGTGGTACTGACAAGCTCGCTGACGCAGGCGGTACTGACTTACCCAAATTCCCCAACTTCCCAAACTTCCCCAACTTCCCCAACTTCCTCAACTTCCCCCTTCCCTAACTTTGACGAAGCCTGACAAGGTAGACAATTCCGCTGAAGTCGTCGGTAAAGAGAAACGAGCGGTCATCGAGTTTCAGAATGTCGCACGGACGTCCGACGACGGTTCTGCCCTGCAGGAATCCGTTGATGAAGTCGACCGGCTTCTTTCCCTTTTGAAAGGACACGATCCGATAGCCTTTTGCGAGTTTCTTGTCTGTCGATCCGTGGAGCGAGACCAAAAACGAATCGCGTAACTCGTTTCCGGCAAAATCAGATTCGAAATAGTCAAATCCGAGCCCGGAAGAATGCGCCGGGAAGAACGCATACGACGCCGGGACCTTTCCGCACGGACGCGGCTTGGTTGGTTTCTTCAGCTTGTTCGGCGGCGTGCGGTCGGCAAACACGCGACCATTTGACTGGTAACACGACGGCCAGCCGTAATCGGTCCCGTCGCGCAGCGCGTAGAAGGTTTCGTCGGGTTTGTTGAGTCCGAGATGATCCGATCCCTGATTCGTCGCGAACAGATTGCCCTGCATCCATTTGAGCCCGACGGCGTTTCGAAGTCCCTTGACGAAGATCCGTCGTTTAGATCCGTCGGGGTTCATTTCGAGCACCGCCGCGCGGACGTCCTCTTTCTCCTCGCAAGCGTTGCAGCTGGACCCGACGGAGACGTACAGCTTGCCGTTCGGCGCGAACGCGATCGTCCGCGTCAGATGCCAGCCGCCGTACTTGTAGCTCAGTCCGTAATCGGGGAACGTCGCGATCGTCTGCGGATTCGGGTCCGTCGGCTTCGTTTCCCCCGCTTTGAACTTGCGTCGCGTCAGTTTGTCGGTCTCGGCGAGATAGATCCAATCCTGTCCATCTGGATCGCGATAGAACTGTACGCTGTTTGGATTGCGCAGTCGCGTCATGTACGGAATGATCTTGCCGAACTTGCCCGACTTCGGATCAAAGTCTTCGAGAATGTACACCGCGCCTTTCTGATTGTCCGTAAGGTCATGCATGTCGGTCACGAAGATCCGCCCGTCGGGAGCTTTGGCGAAAAACCGGACGCGCTTAAGGCCTTCGGCAGCCGGAACGATCTCGTAGCCGGACGGCAGATTCAAAGTGATCCGTTTTCCGCCCGCGAGTTCAATCTTGTTCGCCACGAGGCGGTTCTGGGCCACGGCCGTCAACGACGTAAAGACGATCATCAAGATCAGGGTTGTGTTCCTCATGATCTTACGACCTTAGCACGGAAATGATGTACAATTCGAACGCCATGAAAACCGACAAATTTATCGTTCCCGAAGGCAAGAAATTCAAGCTTAAAAAGCATAAGACCGACTATACCGGCGGCCTCGACCAGGCGCGATCAGTGCAGCTGCTCGAGAAGAACGTCGCGCGTATGGCCGAACTTCAGGACGTTCTTTACGCCCAGGATATTCACGCGTTGCTCATAGTCTTTCAGGCGATGGACGCGGCGGGGAAGGACGGCGCGATCGAACACGTCATGTCGGGCGTGAATCCGCAGGGATGCCAGGTGACGTCGTTCAAGCAGCCGTCCGCGGAAGAACTCGACCACGATTATCTTTGGCGGTGCGTCAAGGCGCTGCCTGAACGCGGCCGGATCGGGATCTTCAATCGATCGCATTACGAAGAGGTCCTCGTCGTCCGCGTGCACCCGCAAATTCTGGAGAATCAGCAACTTCCCGAAAAAGCGAAAGGACGCGGCGTTTGGAAGCGTCGGTTTCGCGAGATCCGGAACTTGGAAGAATACCTCGTCGACAACGGCATCCACGTCATCAAGTTCTTCCTGAACGTCTCGCGCGAGGAACAAAAGAAACGATTTCTTGATCGCATCGCCGAGCCCGAGAAGAATTGGAAATTCTCCGCCGGCGACGTCAAGGAACGCGGATTCTGGGACGATTACATGAAGGCGTACGAAGAAGCGATCGCCGCGACCTCGACGGAAAAGGCACCTTGGTACGTGATCCCGGCGGACAACAAGTGGTTCACTCGTCTGGCGATCTCGGAAGTGATCGTGAAGAAACTCGAGTCGCTGAAAATGTCTTATCCGAAGGTTTCGGAAACCGAAATGTCCGAACTTCTCGAGGCAAAGGCGGCACTTGAAAGCGAGACCTGAAATCTAAATTCAAGATTCAAAATTCAAGAATGAATCAAAATTCAAATCGGTGTCTTGAATCTTGAATTTTGAATTTTGGATTTATACAGGATTCAAGATCACGATTTCGGCGCGTTGGCGGGCGTCGTCGAGAAACTGTTCGATGTTCTCCGCGACGCGTTCTTCAGTCAGTATCTCGTTTATTTCCAACTCTTTATCTTCAAACGGCGGCATCAAGAGGCCGGGATAGCGACGTCTGAAATCCGGGGCGAAGACCTC
>JAKOSS010000892.1 GCA_029777145.1 Acidobacteriota bacterium
TACGTGGTCGTCGGTGCGATCTGCCCGAGGATCAGGCCGACGATCGAGATCCCGTCGGTCTGCGATCCGGCGCCGCTTCCGTTCAGTTCGATCAACGGCTTTCCGAAGTAGCCGGACTGGGACGCGCCGTTGATCGTCACCGACCGGGTCAGACCGGGAAGCGGCGACAGGATGTTTATCGTATGGACGCCGCTGCCGGGAATGCTGAAATTGATGGTGTTCGAGGCGTCGCCGCCGTTGTTCGACGCGGTGATCGCACCGCGCAGCGTGCAGTCGTTGGCGGCGGCGCTGCAGACGGAAACCGACGCGTCGTCGCTGCGGTCGACGACGAACACGGCGGCCCTCGGAGCGGTCGTGGATATCAGGAAAAATGCCAGGACGATGGCGATCGGATAAATCTTTTCGGACACGTTTCGGAAACTCCTTCATGAACTCGGCGGTTGATCGCCGGTACTGAATTGTCCGATTTCCGTGGACACGAAAGCGCCATCCACTGAGATGGCGCCGATGCGCCTATTTCGGGTCGCCGGAAGGGAAACCGGCCGAGTGCCTATTCGCTTGGGTAGGTCTCAAACCAAGCGGTTCTGCATCGCCTTGATCACGGCGTCCGTTTTTGAATGGACCTGGAGCTTGTCGAAGATATTGCGGATGTGAAACTTGATCGTGTTGTAGCTGACGCCGAGTTTCTTCGCGGCGGTGGTGTAGTTGTAACCGTCGATGAGGAGCTTGAGCAAGCGCGTCTCGTTCGGCGTGAGATCGTACCCGGATCGTTCGGGCGGCGCGAATTCGCGGAACAGTCTGACGACCTTGAGCGCGACTTCGGGCGACATCGGCGCGCCGCCCGTATATGCTTCGCGGATGTTCTCGAGCAGTTTCGAAGGCTGTGTGTGCTTGAGCAGGTAGCCGCTCGCGCCGGCGCACAGCGCGTCGAAGATCCGCTCGTCGTCCTCGTAGACGGTAAGCATCAGTATGAGCATCTGCGGGTACTGCTCCTTGAGGATCCGCACGCCCTCGATGCCGGACATGCCGGGCAGGCCGATGTCCGACAGGACGATGTCGGGAACGTCGTGCCTGATCCGGTGAAGGGCTTCCTCAACGGAACGGTAACTGCCCGTGCACGTAAAGCCGTCGGTGAAATTGATGAGCGTCTTCAATCCCTCACGGATCTGACCGACGTCCTCGATGATCGCTGTCCTGATGATGTTTTCGTTCGATTTCTCCACGTCGCTCACCATCCTACGCCTGTTTCGCCGACGATGCGCCACCTCGTTGGATAGTTACGGGCAGGCGCAGGAAGACCCGGGTGCCGTTGCCCGGCGCCGACACGATCCGGCATTCGCCGCCCAATTCCGCGGCGCGGCGCTTCATGCTCGCAAGGCCGTTGCCGCCGTGGTAGTCGGCGTACAGATTCGCCGGCGCGTCCGCTTCGGCATTTTCGGCGTCGAAGCCCTTTCCGTTGTCGCCGATCGAGAGCCGGACGTCGGTCTCGTCGATCGTGAAGCCGATCTCGACCTGGTCAGCGCCCGAATGTTTGACGATGTTGTTGACGGCTTCCTTGAAGATCAGAAACACCTCCCGGCGCAGGTTCGAGTTCAGCGGCGAGGCGCCGTCGCCTTCGGGCGCTTCGAACTCGAATTCGATCGATTTCGCCGAGAGGACGTCGCTCGCGAAGCGGCGCATTCGCAGCGTCAGATCGTGCAGGCTGTCCTTTTGCGGATTGATCGCCCAGACGATGTCGCTCATCGTCAGGACAAGTTCGTTCGACACGTCATAGATCATCGCCAGCGGCCCGGTGCCCGGCGCATCCGGTTCGTCGGCCGGGCGCTGCCGGCGCGCGACCTCCGACAGGATCGCGATCTGCGTCAGGCTCGCGCCGATGTCGTCGTGGAGGTCGGTGGCGATCCGCGTCCTCACCTGTTCGAGCTCCGCGAGGCGTTCCTCACGCGAGCGGCGAAGCTTTTCCTCGGCGGACTTGGTTTCACGGAGCGCCGCGTTGATCGCCTCGAGGTTCGCGATCCGGTATCGATAGACCGAAAAGGCGACGAGCAGGACGACGGCCGACAGCCCGGCGACGAACCACCACCGCTGCCAGACGGGCGGAAGGATCCTGAACGAAACGTTCGCGGCGGCCTCGCTCGTGACGCCGTCCGAGCGGACCGCGCGCGTCTCGAAACTGTGTTGCCCGGCCGCGAGATTCAGGTTCACCGACTGCTGGTCGGACGGCGCGCTCCAATCGCCGCCGTCGAGCCGGTACTGGTAGCGGATATTCTCCCCGGCGCCGAAAGTGATCGCGAAGAAAGCGATCTCGATCCGGGTCTGGTCGGATGAAAGGTCGGGCAGATCGATCCCTTTTTCGCCGAGGACGGAGATCTTGCGGGCGGCGCCGTTGACGACGAGCCTGTCGATAAAGACCGGCGGAGGCATCGGGGCACGGTCGTTCTCGGGCGTGAACCTGACGAGCGCGTTCTGGGAAACGAACCAGAGATCGCCCTTCGCGTCCGCCCCGCAGCGCGTGATGAAGTTGCCGGGCAGCCCGTCCGACTGCGTGAACGTCCGGATCACGTCGTTTTCGTCGATGCGGTCGATCCCGTGGCCGGTTCCGGCGTAGATCCGTCCGAAGCGGTCGCGCGTCAGGCAAAGCGTCTGGTTGCTTGAAAGACCGGCATCGGTGGAGATGCTTCGGAAGGACGGCTTCGCCGAGTCGGGATCGTCGATCCGGAAAAGTCCGTTGCCGCTCGTGGCGATCCAGAGCCGTTGCCTGCCGTCGACGAGCAGGTCGCCGATCTGGCTTTCGGGGAGGCCGTCGGCGGCGCCGAAGGTCTCGAACTTTCCGTTTCTCCAGCGCGTCAGCTTGCCGAAATAATGTCCGAACCAGACGTTGCCGAACCGGTCCTCGGCAAATGAGATCGGGCCGTTCGCATCCGGCAGACCCTCCGACGCCGGAATCGGGCCGATCGTGTCGGTCTTCCGGTCCCATTTCGAGAGAGATTGCGGCCCGCAGCACGTCGTCACCCAGATGTCGCCGCGCGAATCCTCGAACAGTCCGAAGACCTCGTCCGACCAGAGTCCGTCGGCGCGGCCGTAGATCCTTTTCGGTGCCGATCTCGCCAGGTCCGGCGGCGAACCCGGCTTCGGATAGCGGACGAGGCCCGCGAGCGACGGGATCCACCATTCGCCGTCGTGCGCCCTGAGATCAAGGAAGTTCCATCCCCAGCTGCGTGCCGGTTCGGATGCGGGCAAGACGTTCTCGAACACGCCGCGGTCGCCCAGTCGCATCAGCTTGTTCGGCTGGACCGCCAGAAAGACGTCGCCTTCGGCGGTCGTGTAGATCGAACCGATTTCGGCGCTTCCGCTGAGCCCTTCCGCTTCGCCGAACCGGACGAACCCGCTGCGGGGCAGTTGCCAGGCACCTTTGCGCTCGGTCCCGACCCAGAGATTGCCGGCCGGGTCTTCGCCGAGCGCGAGCACGCTGTCACTGCCCAGCGTCCGGAACCGAGGTTTGCCGGAGCCGTCGTCGGGGCGGAATTCGACGATCCCGATGAGATCGCCGCCGAGAAAGATCCGGCCGTCGGATGTTTGAAAGACCGTGCGGATATGCGTATCGTCGGCGAGACCGTCCTTTCGGGTGAACCTCCGGGTCTCGCGGAAGCGGTCGCCGTCGAATTCGAAAACCCGCAGGCCGTCCGGCGGCCCGCCCGCCCCGACGAGAAGCCGCCCGTCGCGGTCTTCGATGCCGGTGTATGCGCCTTCGTCGGAGATCCGGCGGACCTCACCGCGAAGAATGTGGTAGATTCCGCTCCCGACGACGACCACGCCGCCCTTTGAATAAGGGATGACGCGGCCGACCCCGACGGCGCGGCCGGCGTCAAGCGGGACCTCCTCGAACTGCGGTTCTCCGGCCGTTGACTTCAGCCTGAAAAGGCCGTTCTCCATGCCGACCCAAACGGTCCCGTCCGGCTCCTGGGCGATGCTTGTGACGCTCTTCTTGTACGGGCTGTCCGTCCGCGGGGCGTAGGTCCGGAACATCGGCGCTTCGTCCGACGTCTGCTCGAGCCGCGATTCGAGGATATTCCAGCGATACGGCCTTCCGTTGGGATTGAAGACGACGAGTCCGTCGCTCGTTCCGACGAGATACGTTCCGTCGCGAAGTTCGACGAAATCCGTCACCCGCCGGTGCGGGAGACCCTGATCCTGGGAGAAATTCGTGAACCGCGCGCCGTCAAACCGGGAAAGGCCTTCCGACGTGCAGATCCACAGGAACCCGTGTGAATCGCGGACGATCCGTCTGACCGTGTCGTGAGCCAATCCGTTCTCGGTGGTAAAGACCTTGAACGAGGGGCTCTCCGCCACCACCGACGCGATCATTCCGAGCAGGACGCAGATCACGGGGACGAGCGCTGCCGGACGGTGACTTTGAA
>JAKOSS010000893.1 GCA_029777145.1 Acidobacteriota bacterium
ACCGGCCGAAGATTCGGAAATCTACTGACGTCCGGCTTGCGGAAACCGATCTGATTCGGAACCGGAAACTGATCGACGGCGATCTGGTTCTGATCCGGGTGACCGGTCCAGGCTCCGTCCATGCCGACGGCCGCCTCGTTGTGTTTGTCCGCCTCGAGCACCTTCAGCGCGCGTTGGTTGAGTTCGGGATCGACCCGGCTCGGATAGAGCGCCGTCATGCCGCCGATCGCGAGCGCGCCGCGTTTGTGGCAGATCTCAACGAGCAGTTCGCGCAGATTCTGGAAGAAGGGGACGTCGGTCGGGATCGTATTTCGGTCGGGAAGGACCCATTCCGCATCGCTCAGATTGAAATTGATGAGCGACGCCATATAGTCCCAGCGGCCGAGATTGAGACCGAGGATGTGTTCGCGCAGATTGAATAGGAACTCCTCCATCTGGAATGCGAACGGATGCGATTCGACGAGCGCAAAGCACTTGATGTAGCCGCGTTCCCAGCCGAGCCGGTTTTCAACGGTTTGGAAAAGATCGCGCCAGAAGCAGGCTTCATCCGCGGATTCGCTCTTCGGGATGTAGAACGTCAGGTTGTGCTTCAGCCGCGAACGGTCGACACCGTATGCGATCCGCGCGACGTCGAAGACCGATGCCGACATCATCTCGCCGGCGAAGATCCCGTTCTGGTTCAGATGAAGCCCGCGGACGCGGATCATCGCCACGGAATTGCTCGAGTTGATCGGAACGCGGCGGTCGCGCTTGAAGTCGTAATACGTCAGCGTGCCGTGGAGGGCGTCGAGCGAGTTCGCGACGCCGAGTTCGAGATTTCCCCACGTGTTCGCCATCGAATCCTCGAGGTCGATCATCACGCCGGGCGCCCCCGAGTTCAGCATTTTGACGACGAGTTCGGCGTCGTCCGCCGGACCCGTCATCTGGTTCCGCTGATCGAGAATGTACGCCGGAAGTTCGATCTTCCAATTACCCGTGACCGCTTCGGATTCGAGAAGATAGTCCGGTCTGTCGCCGTTCAGCGAACGGTCAAGCACGATGCGTCTCGTCTGCACGAGCTTCTGCTGGCGCGGCGTGAATTCACGGTGCAGTTCGGTCAGAAGCTTCGCAAATTCGACGGATATCTCCTTTGCCGGGTCGTACGACGTCGGCGCCTGATTGATCCGTGACAGATCCTTTCGTTCAAGTTTTGCTTGCAATGTCATAATTCGATCTCCAATAGTGTTCACTATATTGAACAGACGTTCGACATAGTGGATACAAGCACTTTACAGTCGAATCCGCGCGATGCAACGACAAATTTCAAAGTGTTCAGTATTTTGAACAATATTTCACAATTGCGAACACGATTGCGGAACGATATGGTCGGGACTAAACTGGGTCTATGGCGGACGACAAACTTTCAAACGCTGTTGACCGGGCGCTTTCGATGATGGAACTCGTGTCCGAGAATGCGAACGGAATGACAAATTCCGATCTCAGCCGAAAACTTCAGATCCCGAAAAGCTCGGCGAGTTACATCCTGCGGGTTCTCGAGCAGCGCGATTATCTGCGGCGCGATTCGAACGGACGTTACCGGCTCGGCCTGAAGCTCTTGAGCCTTACTGAAGGTGCGATGACGCATCTCGACGTGCGTGAGGCGGCCGGACCGGCGCTGGCGGACTTTTTGAAGAAAAGCCAATTGCCCGAAGTGCATCTCGCCGTCTTGGACAACGGCCGCGCGGTTTACATCGAAAAACTCGAGAACGAGAAGAGTTTTATTCGCATGGACATTTGGGTCGGGCACAGGCTTCCGATCCACACGACCGCGATTGGCAAAGTTCTCGTCGCTTACATGACGGATGACGAGATCCTCAAGATCCTTGAAATGCGCGGAATGGAGAAGAAGACAAGGAGATCGATCACGAGTCCTCAGAAGCTTCTGAAGGAGGCCGAGCGTGTGCGGCGTTACGGATTTGCGGTCGATGACGAGGAGAACGCGGTCGGCGTACGGTGCATCGCGGCACCGATCTTCGATTCAAAAGGTAACGTCATCGCCGCTTTCGGGACCTCGAGCGTCGTACTCCACATCAACGAGCGGAACATGCCGAAGATCGTCGATCTGGTAAAGATTATGGCCGCGCGAGTTTCAAGGGAGTTGGGGTACCGGGCCTGAAAGGAGAAAAGGGAAAAAGGGAAAAAGGGGAAACGGGAAAGGAGATTGGGCGAGTGGGCGAACCGGAGAATGGGAGAGGAGCCTTTTCACCCCTTCACCCCTTCCCCCGTTCACCCACTCGCCCCTTCGCCTTGAACCTACCCCTCCAAGATTCCCAAAAATCCGGTTAGTTCCAAAGGCAACGGAGCGGTGAAATTCATCCGCTCGCCGGTTACGGGATGCGTGAATGACAGCTTCTCGGCATGCAGGAAAAAGCGGCCGAGATCGGCGATCGCCTTGCGGATCGTCAAATCGTGGACCGTTTTGTCGCGGCCCGCGTTGTACGTCTCGTCGCCGACCACCGGATGGTTGAGGTGCGCCATGTGGACGCGGATCTGATGCGTCCGGCCGGTCTTGATCTCGACCCCGACGAGCGTGAATTTCGCAAATCGTTTCTTCACCCGCCACAGCGAGAGCGCGTATCGCCCGTGCGCGCGAACGCCCATTTTCGTCCGATTGTGTTTCTCGCGGGCGATCGGAGCCTCGACGGTTCCCGAATCTTCGTCGATCTCGCCGTGAACCAACGCGACGTATGACTTGTAAACCGTCCGTTCGCGAAACTGCTCGCTGAGCTTCTCGAGCATCTCTTCGGTCTTCGCAACCAGTATCAGTCCCGACGTGTCCTTGTCGAGACGATGAACAAGACCGATTTTGGATTTTAGATTTTGGATTTTGGATTTTTCGTCTGTCGAGCCGAATTCCGAAATCCCCATTCCGAAATGGTAGGCGAGTGCGTTGGCGAGGGTTCCCGAACTGACGCCGGCACCGGGATGGACAACCATTCCCGCGGGTTTGTTGACGACGGCAAGATATTCGTCTTCGAAAACGATGTTTAGCGGAATGTCTTCCGGTTCGAAACGGTCTCCGGGGAGTTCGGAGAGCTCGACTTCGATCTCGTCGTCGGGACGAAGTTTGTACGACGGTTTCGAAGTCTGATCGTTCACGAGGCAGTCGCCGTCCGCGATGATCCGCTGGAGTTTCGAGCGTGACCAACCGTCGATCTTCTCGGTCAGGAACGCGTCCAGACGTTTTCCGACGCTTTCGGCATCCGCCGTAAAGCTGATTGTCTCTTGGTCTTGCATCAAGATCAGGTGGTTTCCGATCCCTTACGGAGCTTATAGATCATGAACGCGAGCGCTCCGAGCCCGACGAGCAGGCTGATGATCTGCGATGTCGAAAGTCCGAGAACGCCGTTCAGTCCGAAAAGGCTTCCGCGCGGGTCGTCGCGCAGAAATTCGATCGCAAATCTCCAGATCCCGTAGATCACGCCGTACGCGATCAGGACCTGGCCGTCGAACTTCTTGCGTTTGTGGAGATAAAAGAGAAACGCGAAAACGAGCAGCATGAAAAACGATTCATATAGCTGCGTCGGGTGAAGATAAAGATCGCTTCCGTCGGGCCCATAGACCGGAACGCCGGTGAACTCGTGGCCTTTTTCGGTGAAATGCACGCCCCACGGCAGGCTCGTTTCCTTACCCCAGCAGCAGCCGGCCGAAAAACATCCCTGACGGCCGAAGAACTGTCCGAGCGCGACTCCGGGCGCGAACGCGTCGCCGACCTTCCAGAAAGGCATCTTGTAGTAGATCGAGAGTGCGACGACGGTGATCAATCCGCCAAGGAATCCGCCGTAATAAACACCGCCTGAACGAAGGAAATCGAGCGAAAAGATCTCGACGTGGTCGTCGACGACGAACATCAGCAGCTTCGATCCGACGAGCGCTCCGATCAGTGTCCACAGACCGAGGTCGTAGATCCGATCGCGGGAAAGCCCGTCGTTGCCGCCAAGCCGTGCCGCGGCGTAGAGCCCCAGCATCATGCCGAGCGCGAGAAATACGCCGTATGTGTGAATCGGGAAATTGCCGATTTTGAAGATCTCGGGATACATCGAATTTGCGATTTCGGATTTGGGATTTCGGATTTGTCGTAAACCAAAATCATAATCTCTTTGTCGCTACGTTTTCTTCCTTGTCAAAAACATGTCCAGGATCAGCAAACCGGCGCCGATGACGATCGCCATGTCCGCGACGTTGAACGTCGGGTAATGCCAACCGCTGACATGCACGTCGATAAAATCGATCACAAATCCGAGGCGCGAACGATCCGTAACGTTGCCCACGATTCCTGCCAGAAGCAAAGCCAGGCTTCCAAGCACGCGATCGTCATTGCGCGGCGTCCGCCAGAAAAAGTAGAGCACGAGCGACGCGGCGATCACCGCCACGGCCGAAAGTGCCCAGCGCCCGGAATCGCCGTGATCGTCGAACATCGAGAACGCGACGCCCGTATTCTCCGCGTAAGCAAAGTTCAGGAATCCGGGAATCACCGGAATGTCGTCCTTGAACCGGAGACGGGTGACCGCCCACGACTTCGTCAGTTGGTCGATCAGGAACACCGCCGCCGATGCAACGAGATAGCCGAGCTTCCAGAAAATGTCTTTCTTGTTCACGTTATCAGCTATTCAGTATACGGGAAGACGGCCTTCGGCGCTTTGTATTGCCGCCACCAACCGGCGTAGCAGACGTCCGTGCAGCCGATCGCGTAGGTGATCACCCGCCATTTCGCACCCGTTTTCTTCAGCAGCGCGAAGAAGTTGTTGTCGAACATGTCCGCGTCGATCGCTTCCTGGTATGGCGTCCTCCGGTAGTCGGGTTTTCCGCCGGTCGTATTTTGCGGATCGCCCGAAACGAATGCCCAAACGCCTGAAACATTGAAATTCTCAACGTTGAACACGATCTTTTGTTTCAGTTCCTTTTCCACCGGGACGCGCAATGCGTCGAGGATCGCCGTGCGTTCCGCCGACCCCTTTTCGGGTGTATGTACTTTCTGGGCTGTCGCTCCGGCGGCAAGAACCAGCACGGAGACGAGGCATAAAAATGTCTTTTTCATGGATTTGTGTGTTTATGCGGCGACTTTCAGATATTTGTTCGCGACGTACGGATGCTTCGGATTCACGACGAGCTTTTGTTCTTTCGGATGAACGAGGACGTCCATATCCTCCATCGGGATCGAGCCGAGCAGGACGTCGTGGACGGACGGCAAGACGACGGCGTCGCAAGTCGTCCGGCGATTCTCGAATCGAACCTCGACCGGACCGACGACGTCGACCTCGATCTGCGTTTCATCGGCGAGGGTGACGTATTGCCGTTCGATCAGCGGCAGATCGAGTTGATTCCTGACGTCGTCGTTGATCGTCAGCCTGTAAGCGCCGGTATCGACCAGCGAACGTACGGTGATTTGTTTCACTTGATCTGCGTCGATCAGATTCTTGCGCAAAAGATAGGTTTCCCCGGCGTTGAGGAGTTCGATGTCAGCGTAGACGAGTCCCATTTCATTTTTCCCCGTTTCATAGAGTGTTTTCGGTTTTCTTTCTTTCGAAACCAGTTTGATCATGATGCAAATAGTTTACAGGTTGGAGGTAACGAAGCCAATGGATTGGTAGACGGTAGACGGTAGATGGTAGACAGTAGGCGGTAGACAGTAGGCGGTAGACAGTAGGCCGTAACCACCACGACTTGTTTCCGGCCGTCTTCTGTATCCTACCGTCTACCGGCTACTGACAACTTACTACCGCCTACCGTCTACTTCAGACCGACCTCTCGATCTCCGCAAGCGCCGCGGTGCACCGCTCGCAAACGGTCGGATAGCGCTCCGATTCGCCGACGCGCGTCGAGAAATTCCAGCATCGTTCGCATTTGACGCCGTCGGCCTTTTCGATCTTCACCGCGAACGCGTCGCCCTGATGGACCTCGACCTGCGACGTGATGAAGATGTATCGCAGTTCGTCGAAATATTCGGTCAGGAACATCAGCGTGTCCTTGTCGACCGTCAGCACGACCTTTGCCATCAGCGACGAACCGATCTCGCCCGCGTTGCGCGCTTCCTCGAGCGCCTTGAGGACGCCTTCACGGATCGAAAAGATGCGCTCCCAATCCGCGAGAAGGGCGGTATTGTCGGCGTCCGACGATTTCGGGAATTCGCCGAGATGTACCGACGAG
>JAKOSS010000102.1 GCA_029777145.1 Acidobacteriota bacterium
CTCAAGGAGCCGGGTCTGAAGATCGAGGAAGCGTTCAAGAACGTGACGATCGCCGTCGACCGGACATCGGGCGGGAAACAGATCCCGTGGACGTCATCGAGCCTGCGGGGCGATTTCTATTTCACCAAGACGTCCGGAAACACCGCGGTACGGACCGAACCGGACCCACAGATCACCGCAACGACCGCAGCGCAGCAGGAAAGGGAAGCCTGGGATCTTGTGAAGAACTCGAACGATCCGGGTGATTTCCGCATTTATCTCAAGGAATTTCCCACGGGCGCCAACGCCGGCAGCGCGCGGATAAAGCTCGAACAGCTCGTCTGGCAATCAGCGAAGACATCTTCCGACAAGGCCAAGGTTCAGGCGTATCTGGACGAGTTCCCGACCGGCGCCAACGCCGCGGCGGCTAGGATCAAACTGCGGCAGCTCGAATCTTCTTCGACCGTCACGACGCCGACTGGCGGCGGAACAACCGAGGCCGCAAAAGGCAGCGTGCGCAAGTCCTCGCTTGGGATCGAGATGGTCTGGATCCCGCCGGGCGAGTTTATGATGGGATCGACGCCCGACCAGATCTCAGAGGCGCTGTACGAGGCAAAGAAGTACGAGAGCGGTGCCACAGCCGATTGGTTCTCGAGCGAGACTCCGCAGCACCGCGTGACTATCCGCAATGGCTTCTGGATGGGCAAGTTCGAAGTGACGCAGGGACAGTGGCAGGCCGTGATGGGCGACAATCCCAGCTACTTCAAAGATTGCGGCGCGGACTGCCCGGTCGAGCAGGTCAACTGGGACGACATCCAGGTCTTTCTCAAACGGCTCAACTCGCGTGACACGGAGTTCGAATACCGCCTGCCGTCCGAAGCGGAATGGGAATACGCGGCCCGCGCCGGGACGACGACGGCGTTCGCCTTCGGCGACAGCCTGAACTCGACGCAGGCCAACTTCCTTGACGAAAATCCGTACGTCTCGGTAAAGAGGCCATATCTCAGAAAGACCGTCCGTGTCGGGAGCTACAAGCCAAACGCCTGGGGCCTGTACGATATGCATGGAAACGTTTGGGAATGGGTTCAAGACATTTGGAATGCAAGCTACGAAGGGCTTCCGACGGACGGTTCGCCGAACCTGACGAAAGGCGATTCCGGCATCCGAGTGCTTCGCGGCGGTTCCTGGCTCTACGGATCGAGGGTCCTGCGCTCGGCGTACCGCTTCAGGAGCTTTCCGGCCTTCCGTAACAACGACTACGGCTTTCGGCTTGTTGCCCGCCCGAAATAACTCTCCGTACCCTCGTGCCCTCTGCACTTCTGTACGGAACGTCGGAATCGCGGAAGCGTCGCCCTCGGCCGCGAATGCGGCCTGGATTTAATAAAAATCGATTTCTTGAACCGCTAATTGACGCGTTTACACCGATCATATGAGCGACAAAAAGGAAGAATGGGAAATCGGGTATTCGAAGGAGTTATCGCCGGCGAGACCCGACGAGCGTGAACTGGACTTCTTCAGATCCGCGTCGCTCGTCAACCAGATCCTCGATGGCCGGTTCTTCATTGAGAAGGATCTCTCCGATGACGGCGCCGATCGGGGCGGGTTCGGACTCGTGTACCTTGCCCGCGACCTGAAACTGATGAACAAACAGGTCGTGGTCAAGATCCTCAGCCGAGCCGCACTCGAGAGCGACGAGATCGTCCGCAAATTCCTCCACGAAAAGGAGGCGTTGATCCGCCTGGATCATCCGGGCATCGTCCGCATCCTCGATTCGGGCTCTCTGTCTGACGGAAATCCGTTCATTGTGATGGAGTACATTCCGGGACACTCGTTGCGGAAAGAACTGATCAACAATTCGACGCTGGCGCTCGACAGGGTGGCGCACATCGTCGAGTCGGTGACCGACGCCCTCAGCGCCGCGCACGCCGCCGGGATCATCCACCGCGACATCAAGCCCGCGAACATCATGATCACGCCGCACAAGGACGGACCGGACCGGATCCGTCTGATCGACTTCGGGATCGCGCGCGTCGCGGAATCGAAACTGGCGCCGGTC
>JAKOSS010000894.1 GCA_029777145.1 Acidobacteriota bacterium
ACTCGTAACCTGCGGCTCATGTTCGCGGACGAATCCGCCGACTCGCCTGAAATGCATGTACTGCGGCGCCGACCTTGAAGTCCCTGCGTCGGTCGTTGATCGGATCAACCCGACACTGCGCCGGCTCGAGGATTGGGAGAAGGGATTCAACGTGGTCGCGATCGGCGGATCGCCGACATCGATCGCGGATCTTGCATCGCTCTTGAAGTCCGAACCCGAATTCGCGGAACTCGCGTCAAAGTCGCCGAAACCGCTTCCGATCGCCCGCGTTGAAAGCGAACGCGAAGCGTCGGTCGTCGCCCGGCGGCTTGCGGATCTGGGCGTCGAAACGACGATCGTTCGTGACGAGGATCTCGCGATCGAGACGGCGCCGAAGCGGATCCGCGGCCTGCACCTGACGGACGATACGATCGGGCTAAAACTATTCAACGAGGAATCGACCTTCAGCGCGCCGATCGCGAATATCAAGGTGATCGTCGCCGGCGCCGTTTTTCAGAAGGCGGTCGAAGCGACGGAAAAGCGAAAGCGCGGCGAGACGCGGATGGTGGATGCGACCGAAACGGCGTCCGACGAGTCTGTCATCGACATCTATCTGGCCGACGATCCGGTCGGTTTCAGGATTCAGATCTCCGGATTCGATTTTTCGTGTCTCGGCGCCGAAAAGGGAATTCTCGCTCGTGAAAATATGGATCGTCTGCGGTCGAAACTGATCGCGGCCGCGCCGAACGCGAAGTTCGCCGGCGATTATGTGGCGGTCCGGCAGGCGCTCGGTTTCGTTTGGGAGGTCGAAGTCCGCCGCGATTCCCTCGGGATGAAACGGTCGAGCCTTGGACGATTCGATTTCAAGAGCGTCTCGTCGAGCAGCAATCTCGACCAGTTCAACAAATATTCGCGGATGCAGAATCTTCTGGCATGAAACGAAAACCTTCACACAAACCTGAGTCGAATCGCCGCGACCGACCGTTTCGTCCGGCTCCCGAGCGTGCCGTGACGCGCGAGGGCGGCGCGATCTGCGGTCTGAAACCGGTGTTTGAAGCGCTTCGCGGCGGTTCGCGCCGGATCGAGAAGATAGTCATTGCCGACGGCGCCCGCGAACACCGCGTCAGCGAGATCATCGAGCTCGCGCGCTCGTCCGGGATCCCGTTCAATCGAGTCGGACGTGATGTTCTCGAACGCTACGTCGAACCGGGCGCGAATCATCAGGGCGTGGTCGCCCTCGCGGCGGCCGCCGATTACGCCGATCCGGACGTCTTGCTTGAAGAGATCGCAGCGGCCGAAATGCCGCTCGTGGTCGTGCTCGACGGCATCGAGGATCCGCGGAATCTCGGAGCGATCATCCGGACCGCCGAATGCGCCGGCGCGAAGTGGATCTTTATTCCCGAACATCGCGCCGTCGGGATGACCGAGACCGTTATCAAGACCGCCGCCGGCGCGACTGAATTCGCCCGCGTCGCCAAGGTCAAGAATCTGAATCGTTTGATTGAACAGCTGAAATCAAATAACATCTGGGTCGTCGGAACGAGCGGCGATGCTTCGACCGATTATTCGGATTGGGATTGGAATCGCCCTTCGGCACTGGTCCTCGGCAGCGAGGGAAAGGGGTTGCACCGGCTCGTCGCGGAAAACTGCGACGCGCTTGTCAGAATTCCGATGCGGGGCAAGATCGAATCGTTGAACGTTTCGGTTGCCGCCGGCGTAATCCTCTTCGAAGCGGTGCGGCAGCGAGGGATCTGACCCGGCGTTCACATTCATCCACGAAATATGTTCTGTCCAAGTTGCGGTACAAAGAATCCTGATAACGGCAAATTCTGCCGCAGTTGCGGTGCCGACCTGAGCGTTGTTTCGCAGGCGATGAGCGCGGATCGCCGCGACATCGTCGAGAGCGCACTTGCAGGCGATTCGAAAGCGTCGCGCCGATTGCTTGCTCGAAACGATCCCGACGAAGCGTTCAGTCACGGAATCAAGCAAATTGTAATGGGGTTCGGCTTCCTTGCGATCGCCATCGCGCTTTTTCTTACAAATGTTGCCGGCGGCAGCACCTGGTGGTGGGCAATGCTGTTTCCGGGTTTTTCGATCCTCGCCGCCGGAATCAGCAGCGTCGTGCGCGCCAACCGGCTGGAGAAACGCAGGCAGTCAATGGGATTTGCGCCGAATTCAGTGAATCAGATCGGCGGACAGGCGAACGCCGCTTTGCCTCCGAACCGGACGAATTATGTCCCGACCGAATCGTCGTACAAGACCGGCGATCTCGCTCCGCCAAGCGTCACCGAAGATTCGACGCGCCATCTTACTCTCGACAAGGAAGGCGAGACGATGACGCTGCCGAAAAGGTAATTCGGATTTGGGAATTGGAATTTCGGATTTGGCTTCCTTAAATGCGCAATCCCAAATCCCAAATCCCACATCCCAAATATCCCAAATCCCCCATCCCAAATCCCGAATCCCACATCCCCCATCCCAAATGCGCTAGCTTTTCTTTCTCAGATCAAGGCGATGTCCGGAGATGCGTTCGATGACGCTCAGATAACGGCGCGGGAAAAGTCTTGAGATCAAACTGATCAGGCGGGCGTCGCTGCCGATCAGGATCCGCGGATTTCCGTCTCGGACGCCGGTCAGGATCGTTTCGGCCGCCGCGTCAGCCGATGTTTGCGCGACCTTGTCGAAGAATTTTACGCCCTGATCCTTGTATTCCGCAGGCGTCTTCTCGCCGACCCGCGAGTTGCGCGCGATGTTCGTTTTGATCCCGCCCGGATGGACGCTCGAGACGAGAACGTTGGTGTCTTCAAGCTCGTGCCTGAGCGATTCGGTAAATCCTCTCACGGCGAACTTCGCCGAACAATATGCCGTCTGTTCGGGCGGCGCGACCAATCCGAAGACGCTCGAGACGTTGACGATGTGAGCGGATTCCTGTTCTTTCAAGATCGGAAGAAACACGCGGCAGCCGTAAACGACTCCCCAAAAATTGATTGACATCAGCCACTCGAAATCGGCGAGCGAGATCTGTTCGAAGGTTCCGATGAGTCCGACACCGGCGTTGTTGATCAGATGCGTCGCGCGGCCATGTTTGGCAAG
>JAKOSS010000103.1 GCA_029777145.1 Acidobacteriota bacterium
TACTCGATCATCGTGCTGCGGAAGATCGTCGCCGGAAAGGTCGTCGAGCAGCTGATCGCCAGCGATTTCGTCAAAAAGAACGTCGAGTTCGGCGCGCCGAGCCGCTACAAATTGTCGTCGATCGCCGATCTCAACGGCGACGGCAAGATGGAATTCATCATCTTCGGCGACTACTACGAGGGCGGCGGATCGCAGGCCGGGGAGATGAAGGGCAACAAAGCGGTCGAGATCAAGGAACTGCAGGCGGCCTGCGGAGTTTAGGTCGGAACCGGCGGCATTTGACCAACCTGGGAATTTGGCCGCGGATCAACGCGGAAGTCCGCGGATTCAAAGCATATCTTATCCGCGTTATCCGCGAAATCCGCGGCTGACTCGTCCAACCCGCTCGTGGGCTTCAATGCGCAGTAGCGAGATAGCACAATCCTTCGAGGATCAGAGACTCGTCGGCCTGGTCGAGAAAATCGACCTCGCCGGCGATCAGGTTCACGAACCCTCCGGTCGCGATCACTTTCGCGTCTTCGCCCAACTCGCCGCGGATCCGAGTCACCAGTTCACGGACCAACCCGACGTATCCGTAATAGATTCCCGATTGTATGCACTCAGCGGTCGAATCGCCGATCGCCTTCGCGGGTTTCGCGAGTTCGACGCGCGGCAATTTTGACGTTTTCAGGAACAGCGCTTCGCTCAGAGTGTTGATTCCGGGAGCGATCGCGCCGCCGACGAACTCGCCTCTTGAATTGACCGCATCGATCGTCGTCGCCGTCCCGAAACTGCAGACGATGCAAGGTTTGCCGTATTTCCGGACGGCCGCGGAGGCGGCGACCAAGCGGTCGGTTCCGGCGTTCGACGGCGGATCGTAAGTGATCTCGAGCCCAAAGTCGAATGTCGAATCGACGATCACCGGCGTCGTATTGAAGTGATTTTCCGAGAGTTCGGAGAAGGCGTCGACGAGTTCGACGACGACCGACGAGATCACGACCCGATCGACCAGAAAATCGACCTCGCTCTCGATCGATTCCCAGATCTCGTCGGCCGATTTGCCGCGGATCGTCGGCGCGGTGAACCGTTTCGACAGTTTCTCGCCGTCGAAAACACCGAACTTCGTCGCCGAATTTCCGATATCGATCGCCAAAAGCATAAAAGATTGTGAGTAGGGAAGTTAGCCTTGCAGCGGCAGACCTTCGTAAACGATCTGCCAGCCGTTCTTGCGGCTCGTGCGGAGGCTTTTGTTGAACCACTCGATCGCCTTTTCGGGGTCGTCGTAAAGCTGGACCGTCGGTGAATTCTCGCGCGGATCGACACGACAGATCGCACCGCCCTGGTCGGCGGTTTTGACGCACAATAAGGCGATCATGTTGTTCTTCGACAGGACCGCGGTGCGCATCAGCACCTCGCCGTCGAGTTCCTCAAGATCGTCGAAATCCTCGAGACCTTCGAAATCGTCATCGAATCCGTCAAGATCGTCGAGTTCGTCGTCAAAATCAAAATCGTGTTCCATAGGTCAGATAGACGTTAGCACTGTCCGATGGGAAAGTTCAATTCATACTTGACCTCGGCGAAATTTTTGACAAGAAGTTCCTCATCGATCACGTTGCCGGTGCGCCGGTCGATGACCTCGCGCCAGATCTCGTTCTGCCGATAATTCTTGCCGTTTTGCTCGACAAATCGGTGTTCTCGCTCGACGACGTGATACGTGGTCGGCGTTTCTTCTTTCGAAAGCAGCGATCCTTTGAGATGCTCGTCGGTGAGTTTGACGCGGAACTGAAACGTGTTGTCGGTCGGATTGTGGAACCTAAGATCGATGTAGTTGTAGAAAACGCTGGCGCCGCTCCCAAATGGCAGCGCGCGGCGGTCGTCGGGAAACGGATCGAAGCTGTGATGGTGGCGCTCGGCGATCGTCAACGGCGAATGGAACGCCATCCACAAGAGCAGGTTCGCGAGCTGGCAAAGTCCGCCGCCGATCCCGGTCTTGATCTCGCCGCGCGACAGTTGCAGTCCTTCGAGATAGCCTTTCTCAGCGGTCGTTTTTCCGATCCGTTTCCAGAACGAGAACGTCTCGCCGGGTTTGATCAGCAATCCGTCGATCGGCTGGCGCGCGATCTCGAGATTCGTCACCTTGTTCTCCTGAAACCGCATGTCCAGCGAGCCGAGTTTGCGCCGCAGCAGCGACTGGTGGTTGTAGACGGTGTACGGCAACGGATCGCTCGTCTGTTCGTCGGCGAAACGGATTCCGCCGCGGGCGTCGCGCAGTCGCCGCATCATTCGGAGCTGAAAAACGCGTGTATGATAAACGATCGGGTGGATCTCTGAGATTCGCATCGGACGGCATCTTCTCAAACTGTACGGCGGGAAGCAAAAGGGAATGCGCACAATCGCAAAATTGGGCCCCATCGATCGTTGGACGAATCGCCCGGATCGAGCGGATGACGCGGAAGGAACCAATTATATTCGTGTTCGCCGGTGTTACCTCCATTTTCAGGTTGAGACTTTGGCCGGCGGCTTGCGCCTGATGTGCGACGGCGACCGGTTAAGCCGGGGAACTCTCCGAATCCCAAACTCAAGACCGCGACAACGATTGAAAGGCCGAATTCGAGTGGCGAACATGATCTGGTTTGGATGAATAAGGAGCAATACGATGCGATCATTCTTAATTGTTCGAAGTAATGAACCCCGGTTTCGAATGTCTGCTTATATGTTTTTCGTCATATTGGGTATCGTGATGTGTGTTTCCCAATATTCGTTAACCGTCGGGTTTCGAAAGGGGGAAGCCTACGCCAATTCAGTGTTTGGCAGCGAATTCTTCCATTCAACGACCGATACGTTGAAGCAAGGAGTTCCGGATGATTTTGATGCGGCCTCCGGGAAATACGCCCTTATTCTTTTGATGTTCGGTTTGGCGTTTGTTCTCAAGTGCACTGTAAAGGCTGAGATCCGTAGGTTGGTCTCGGTCGGCGCATTTTGCGTTTGTCTAGTACCGCTTTGGGATCTCTTAATGATGAAGCGGCTTGCGTTTCGTTATCCCGATTCAGCTCGATTTGAGATATTTCGCGACACTTTGTCATTTGATATTGCGATTGCGGCTGTGCTTATCACCTTGATATTGATCGATCTGGTGACTTTGGTTAAACGGTGGAATGGACCTCCCGAGGATCAACGGCGTGACTCCTCATGACCTGCGCTATCTTGGCGAGCGTTACAAAGATGTCTTGAAGAACTGCACAAAAGAAGGAGGATCCAAACTCTTGTATGGACAATAGTCATCCGCTCCTTAGTTCAACCGGTACCCTTCTTGAAAGAGTTGGGCGCTGGGTTAACATAACCGGGTTCGTCTGTGCGTTGTGCTTTTCGATGTTCAACCTCGGGACGGGGGCGGCATGGTGGACGATATTTAAGGAAAATCGTCTCATTGTGCAGGACGACAATCCGTACCAAGATGTCGCGTTTCGGCTCATGTTTATGAGCGCCCTGTTGATTTTGGCAGCCTTACTTCGACGGAACCGCGTTGTCCTGCGGCAAACGGCCGTTGTTTTTGTTGTTGGGGTCGCAACTCATCAGAGCTTGCTGCTTTGGCGAACTCTCCCCTACAACGTCGACTCGTTTATTGCCTATTCAATGACTTATCGATTCTATGAAACAGCGGCAGTTTTCATCATTGCGTTGACATGGTTTCTGCTTCTGATTGATTTGGTTTCACTCGGATGCTTTTTCGTCGGTGGTTCAGGAGTGTCCGCGAAGAAAAGTCCTCTGGGGCTGGAAAATGGGACCGATCGTCAAAAATGAATTCGCGTCGCCGAGGCGTGAAAAGACTGATTGAGAGCTTAGAGACTCAGACGCCCTATGATTTCATGAATTCCACAAATCCTGACCTTAACGGTATTTTCACATCAATGAAGGAAATGGCGGATTATTATTTGGCGCATGCTTTGACGTTGCCGAACGCCATCACAGGCTGGACCACGGGGAATATATACTACACCCACAAGGGCTTGAGGCTGTCAGTAATTCTCCATGAAAATCTTCATAAGAACTTCACTGAGCCATCGGACCCTTCTAAACGAATATCGGACCAAACCCTGGCCGAAAAATTAGGCGTCGTACCAAAAGGCTCAAACGTCTTCGCAAATCCCCGCGGGAGTGAACTAATCGATGATAAGCTGGAGGCTGAGGGGTGCAAATGAGTAGATCTTTGTTCATTTTGAGTTTAGTGCTCATTGGGTTATTTGCGATTTGCAATTCAAACTGTTCAAGCGGTATTTCGCACGATGTGCTCGCGCAAACTCAATCGAATCAGCAATCGAATCGCTTCAGTCCGAACACCCACGTATTGGGACAAAATAAAGATGAACCGATTCCCGAATATGTTCTGCTTGCCGGCAGAGACTGCCTGAAGAAGAAAAGGTGCCTCGTCTTTCTGGTGGTTGAAAAGGAA
>JAKOSS010000895.1 GCA_029777145.1 Acidobacteriota bacterium
GCGATGGTCGCATCGCCGAACACACCGACGGAAACCCGGCGTTCAAGAAACGCCGACGATGATGACGACTAAACAAAGGAGAAAAAACGTATGAAAAAACTGATCATTTTGGCAGCCATCGCGATCGCGGGTTCCGCTTGCGGCGGATCGGAAACAAAAAAGTCGGAGATTGAGGCGAAACCGGTGAACACCGTCGCGTCGCAACCGAGTCCGACCGTCGCAAACGCCATCACGAACGCCAGCCCGGCGTCGAATACAAACACCGCGGCAAAACCGAGAAAGGGCGATGCCGACGATCAAAAGAAAGCGTCGAATTCGGTCCGGCGCGACGACGACGATGACGATCGCGGCAAGGGCGACAAGGACGATCGTTAAACTTCCGGGAACGCGATCGATATTGACATCTCCCGATCCAAGCTCAGTATCGATCGCCCGCTATCATCACCCACAGTTTCAGGGGGTCGGAACCAAAAGCGAACCGACCGGCACCGAATTCGGCACGCCGTACTGAAAAGAACCTCCAAAAATCGACGTCGACCAGCTCGATGAAGGCGCGTCATAGCCTCCGAGATCCGCGACCGAATCGCCGTTGAAATCTCCCGCGAACGGGATCATCGTCGTCGTGCCGCTGACGATCCCGAAATATGCGCCGTTTGAACTGCGAAGCATATGAAACGTGCGGTCCGGGCTGCGATAGACGGCGATATCATCAGCGCCGTCGCCGTCGAAATCACCCGGGAGCAGGTGATCGCCGGCGAGGCCGAAGCGCACGATCGAATATCCGCCGTTCGAGTTCAGCACGTACCAAACACCGGTCGAAGGCCGGAAAACGGCGAAATCGGTCGTGCCGTCGCCGTCGTAATCCGCGGGTACCGGTTTGTCCCCGTCGAGTCCCCAATGCTGCGCCATGAACTGTTGCGGACCTGTCAGCCAGACGTACCAATTGCCGTCCGACGGCCGCCAGACCGCGATGTCGGATTTTCCGTCACCATCGAAATCCCCGACCGACGGACGGTCGTTCTGCAGCCCAAACTGCATCACCGAAAAACCGCCGTCCGAGCTGCGGTTGATCCACCAGTCTCCCGTGGAAGTTCTGAAAACGGCCTTGTCCGTCCGTCCGTCGCCGTCGAAGTCGCCGGGCGCGGGTATGTCACCGAAACTTCCGCCGCCCCACGGATCGGCATAGCGAAGAGGATTCGTCGTGACCGACGATCGCGAATTCCAGTTTCCGTCGATCGGATCCCACGAGGCAAAATCGCTGAATCCCGTTGAGTAAAGATCGACGTATCGTGTCTGACCCGACGGCGTGCACGAATTCTTGAGAAATGTCGTATTGATCTCGAAGAACAGCTTTCCGATGAATCCGGTGGTCGAACGCCCGTTGCTGGCGACCAGCAGGTCCGATTTTCCGTCCTCGTCGAAGTCGTCCGCGAAGATCGCCGCCGACGCAAAATTCAGCACCTCGGCGGTAAACGTTCCGTTTCCGTCGTTCAGGAGCGAGAACGTCCGGCCCGACTTCGGCGAGACGACCATCACATCGGTTGAGGAGTTCGCGTCGAATTTTCCGGTGAAAACCTGTGAGTTTACCGTCTCGAAATACGAACTCGGGGTGTATACCGTCCGATCGAACGCGTTCGTCCCGTTCCAGCGCAGAATGCCGACGTATACGGGCTGATTCAGCATCAAGGTGACGACCTCGGACTTTCCGTCGGCGTTGAGGTCGGCGGCGGCGAATGGATTTTCACCGAATCCGTTGCTCAGCGCGCTGGGAAACGACGTGAAC
>JAKOSS010000896.1 GCA_029777145.1 Acidobacteriota bacterium
CCAGACGCTTGCATCGATCAAGTCGCAGCTCGACCCCGGCAAATTCGTTCAGATCAGCCGGTCGGCGGTCGTCAACGTCGAATACATCACGGAACTGCGAACTATGTTCAACGGCGAATTCGAAGTGCTGATGGCGAGCGGGAAGTGTCTCAGGCTGAGCCGGAACCACAAGACCGACCTGTTCGATGTCCTCGGAAAGCCTTTTGCATAGTGCTCAGTCGCCGGTCGAGAATCGGCAGTTTGTCGTTCACGACGAAGAAAAAAATCGACATTGCAATTACTCTGTGCGAACATACACGGCGAAGGATCTACACCATTTTTCACACTGATCCGGCCGCAGGTCCGTCTCGCACTTTAGGAATTTCAATATTGCAGACGACTGACCTTGCCGTCGTTTTTCAGGAGGTTCGGATGAAGCACGCTGCGCGATTTCCGTTTCTTGAATTGACTCTCGCGATGATCGCATTTGCGATTCCGTCATTTTCCCAAAACCGTCAACTGAAGCATCCGACGCCGGCACCGGCCAATAAGAAACGTATTGCGCCGGACATCGGCAACCGGAATTGCACGTCGGCGAGGAAACTCGACAATCCGGTCAATGACGCCAACGGCGTGTGTTTCGAAATCAGGAAGCTCGGATTCGAGGTCATCTCCGGGACTGATCTCGACCGGTGGCGGACGACAGAAAGAGTCCGCGAATTCGGTGATCGACTGAGCGCGACACTGCTGTTTCTTACGCAGGCCACGGCGTGCATGTAGATCCGCTCGAACGTCATCGCATCGGGCTGGAATCGGCGCGTTAGAAATTGAACAAAAACGGTGTCTACTTGAACTAGGAAACCTTTCAAAATCGGAGGTCAAAATGAACAGATTCAAATCAGGATACATTTTCACACTGGGCACGCTTTTCGTGGCCCTGATATTCGCTTCAAGTGCGTTCTCGCAGGATGACAAGAACAATCAGAAGAAACAGGAGAAGGCGTCAAAAGCCGAACAAGAAGCTGTAAAGAAGCAACAAAAACGCGAAGCGCGCTATGAAAAGATCCTCGCTTTTGCGCAATCGAAATACGAAACGGATCCTGAGTTCAAGGACATCGTTGACGACAAATACCGGACCATACGACGCGACCACACGCTTCAGGCGTACAACGTCAACATGCGACCTTCGAACACGAAGCTCGTCAGCAAGGACGGCGACAAGCTCGTTTTCGACAACACGCTTTACGACAACCCGCTCGCCCAGGACTTTGTGAATCGGGTTGGACAGTCGCTGGTTCCGCAAGGGACTTCGCGGCTTTACACGTTCAAGATCATTCAGAATCCGGTCCCGGAGACCCGCGCACTGTCGACCGGGACGATCTACGTTTCGACCGGCTATCTTTCCTTGATCGACAATGAGGCGCAGCTGGCTTACATACTTGGGCACGAGATCGCTCATATCGAGGGCGATCATTGGTTCGAGGACTCGCTTGTAGATGCCGGCACGGTTCCCTATATGGACAAGAAGGCGTGGGTCGGAATCGTTCGTGCGGTCACCGCCCTTTCTGGACAGTCACAGCAACTTGTCAGCGCAACTCTTCTGAAGATGTATGGCTTCGACGACACGTTCAGCTGGGAGAATTTTCAGGAGGACGAGGCGGACGCAGCGTCGATGAAATACATGCTCTCGCGAAACTACGACGTGCGCGAGATCGAGAAGCTTTATCTGCGGATGCGAACGATCGCGGCCGACCCGCGTTCACAAACGGGATTCATCGCGGATCCGGAGCGGGTCAGCAACCGCCTCGACAAGTATGGTTCCATTTGGCGCGACTACTCACGTGCAGGGACGATCGCAGGCGCAACGACTGCGGCTGTCGTAACTTCAACCGATCGGACAAATTCCGGAGTTTCAATGCGCGGGATCGCACGCGTCATGAACGAACAGTTGACGCCCGACGTTAAGGCAAAACTCGAGAACGGCGAAATGATCGCTTCGTCGGCCGAGTTTCAGTCGACAATGGCGTTGATCAAACGCGACAACGGCATCCGCGCGTTTCAGTTCGATCTGTTCGAAATGGCGCGGGCGAACCTCGCCGATTCAATTGGTATCCGAAGCAACGATCCGGTCGCCTATTACTATTACGGCAAAGTCCTTAAACAGACCGCCAAGAATTCGTCGGAATTGTCGAAGGCGCTGGCGAACCTGACGCAAGCGATCGCCATGGATAAACGGCAGACGATCGCCGAGCCTTATCTGTTCCGGGCGATGCTCAGGCTCGCCGATCGAAATCCGACGGAAGCACCGCTGATCTTCGACGATCTCAAGACCTACGTCGCGATCTATCAACGTGAAAATGGCGGTGCGCTCCCGCTGAACATGGAGTTCGTTTACGACTTTATGCAGGATCTTGGGGTCATGGATTACCGGATAACGCCATCGGCAAACACCGCCAATGCTCCGCAATCGGTACCTGGAACGCGCCCGACGAGTACGAGTTCCGTCGCCGAAACGAATCCGACGCAGAACAACGTCGTCGTGACCACAACCGTCCCGACGCCGGTTCCGACTCCGGCGCCGACCAAGACCACACCGAAACGGAAGAAACCATGAGGTATTTGAGAACAATCGTCGTCGTCATGATCTTTTGTGCCGCGGTCTCCGCGCAGGAGACCGACCGCACTCCGTTCGCGCTCGAAATGCCCGAACTTTCGACCGGTCGGATGACCGCGGCTCGGGTCTATGTCACACGCGCCGACGTCAATTTCGTGAAGTTCTGGATCTTGAATCCGGCGGCGGGACAAATCGAATGGGGACAGGTCAAAGTGCGGATCAACAACAACTCCGCAAATCGGGTCTGTTCGCAAGCAAACGCGTCGGCCGGCAAGGTAATGAAATGCGATCTCAACACGATCGCCGGATTCCGGCTCTCCGCCCGCGAAAACCGATTTGAGATCGAGGCAGAATCGACCGACGGCAAGCGTTACTATGCGTCGTTTCTGGCGATCACCGACCCGAAGCAGGCGGCCGCTCTACGAACTCAAAGCAGCGATGGCCAAACGCAATCGACAAAACTCGGATTCTCGGGTCGAAAGTTCGCCGTGATCATCGGCGTTTCGAAGTATGCGTACAACGACGTTGGCCTCGGAAATCTGACGTATGCCGACAAGGACGCGGTCGCGCTCCGCGATTGGCTCGTCGGGTCCGGCGGATTCAGCGTCGAGGACATTCTCTTCATGCAGAACGAAGAGGCGACGCTCAACGCCGTGCGCGACTCGCTGGACCGGTTTCTGACAAAGGCCACCGAGAGCGATCTCGTGCTTTTCTTCTTTGCGGGCCACGGGACACCCGACCCGTTCGATCCGTCGAATCTGTATTATCTGGTTCACGATTCGAAGGTCGGCGATCTCAAACGGACGGGATTCGGGATGACCGAACTAAAGCAGATCATCGAAACTCGAATGCGTTCTCGTCGCGCCCTATTTCTCCTGGACACGTGCCATAGCGGCGGCGTCAGCGGACGCAAAGTCG
>JAKOSS010000897.1 GCA_029777145.1 Acidobacteriota bacterium
GTCGGTCTTGCCGTCGCCGTCGTAATCGGCCGGAACCGGCGTGTCCGTCGCGATCCCGAACGTGAACGAGTAGTACGTCGAATCCTCGCTGCGGAACACGTACCACGTGCCGCCGCGGTAGAAACCGAGATCGGTCTTGCCGTCGCCGGTAAAATCTCCGGGCGTCAGGATGTCGGTCGAATTACCGAACTGGAAGGCGCGGTTCCCGCCGTCAGACGATCGCAGATACCACCATTCGCCGACCGACGGGCGGAAGATCGAAATGTCCGTTTTCGAATCGCCGTCGAAATCGATGTACGGCCGTGATGAGGTCGTGCCGGGCGTGATCGTAAAATCAGCGTCGGAGACGTCGAAGAAAATGTTGCCGACGGCTTCGACCTTGACCCGTGCGGTGGAGGTCGGCGTGTTCGGAACGGTGACCGATTCGCTGCCATCGTTCGCGGTGCTGGCCGCGATGACAGTTGGGAATGTCTGTCCGCCGTCGGTCGAAAGGGAAATCTTGACGTTCGCGGCGCTCACCGGCGACGCGGTCGTGTTGGCGACGTTCCACGTCACGGTCTGTTGTGAACCGCCCGGGACGCTGACGCCCGTGTTCGGCGCGGTCACGGCAAAGGGGCCGGAGTTGCCGTCGACCACGACCGTAGCGGTCGCGGTGTTGATTCCGCCGGCATTGGCCCGGTTGTCGCGCGCGACGACCTGGAACGTCATCGTCCGCGAGATCGCCGGCAGAAGTTCGCCGGTCAGGCACGGCGTCGCGCGTCCGCAGTCATAAGTTGACGGCGGAACGTTCGCGTTCGCCAAAATGTACTGAAGCGACGGGAACGTCCTCGACGGCGAAGTCGACGGGACGTAGGGCCGGAAGATCGGCTTTGCCGAACCGTCGGAATCGGTGTTCGGCACGGCAGTCGTCGAAGCGCCGAGGTCGTATTCCTGCCAGTCGTAGGTCAGCGAATCGCCGTTCGTGTCGGATCCGGTTGCAGTCAAAGTGAACGGCGTCTGTTTCGGAACGTTGAAACTCGGCCCGCCGACCACCGAGACCGTCGGTGGCGTGTTCCCGCTCGCGGTGGTGACGGCACAACCGTTACCGGCTCCGGTCTGGCTGTAAGCGACGATCGCTTCGAGACTCTTGACGTGAAAGGTGTCGATGCTGTGCCGCTCGAGATCCTGGTTTCCGCATATTCCGGCATACGCCATGATCGTGATGCCGCTTCCCGGTTCGTGCGCCGATGACGAGCTTCGATTTCCGGAGCAATTGCTTACGGTACTGTTGAACGTGTGGTTCGCTCCCCATTGGTGGCCCATCTCGTGCGCGACGTAATCAATCGCGAACGCATCGCCGACAGGATTCGATAGACCGGTAACACCTTGTGCCTTTAAGGTCCCGCAAGGGACGCCCAGCGAAGCGATGCCGCCTCCGCCGGTGGAGAAGACGTGGCCGATGTCGTAGTTCGCTGTACCAATCACATTATTGATGTTGGTCCTGTTCTCCGTCAGCATCGTCCCTCCATTGTTGTTCGTGTACGGATCGTTGGCGCCGGTGCAGGCAACGCCGGCGCACGTCTGGTCTCCGGCGTAGACGACGAGATCGTTGTTCGCGACGATGTTCATGTGGATCGCGAGGTCGCGTTCATA
>JAKOSS010000898.1 GCA_029777145.1 Acidobacteriota bacterium
CCTCGTCAAGCACCAGAACGGGAGGCTTGCGAACGAGAGCGCGCGCGATCGCGAGCCGTTGTCGCTGACCGCCCGAAAGGCGACCGCCGGCCTCGCCGATCGGTGTGTCGTAACCGTCGGGCATCGCGGTGATCGCGTCGTGGATACGCGCGTCGCGGGCCGCCTGCTCGATCTCGTCGTCGGTCGCGTCGAGTTTGCCGACGCGAATGTTATCGCGCACCGTTCCCGCAAGCAGCAGCGGATCCTGAAATACAGCGCCGATGTGGGCGTGGAGCGACGCGAGCGACAGATCGCGAAGGTCATGATCGCGCATCCGAACGCGGCCGACGAGCGGATCGTGAAAGCGAAGCAGAAAGCTCAGAACCGTGCTCTTGCCGGAACCGCTCGGGCCGACAAACGCGACGTTCTCACCGGCCTTTATCTCGAGCGAGACGTCTTCGATACACGGCACTCCGGGTTCATATTCGAAATCGACGTTCTCGAGCGTGAACGATGCCGGGCCGGGATCGAGCGCGATCGCCTCCGCCTTCTCGGAGATCTCGATATTTTCGTCGAGGAGTTCCTCGATCCGCGCGACGCCGCCGCCCGCGGAGATCATCGCCGGGACGACCTTTTTCGCCAGATCGTAAGCTTGTTTGCTGACCGACGCGTGAAGCGTGACGAACGCGACGAGCGTTCCGATCTCGAGCGATCCGCGAAGCGCGAGTACCGCGCCGACGCCGATCACGATTCCCTGAAACAGCAAAACCCCGACGCTCGTCACAGTTCCGACCATCGCCGCGAGAAATGTCGATCGGACCGCGCTTTCGCGCAATCGGCCGACCTTCTCGCCGAAACGCTCGATCGCGTGCGCGGCCAGATCGAAAAGCTTGATCACCGGCTGTGCGCGGACGTTGTCGGCGACGGCCTCGATGACCTCGGCCTCGTGCTTGCGCATCTGCTTGCGCGCCTTCGACGCCGGATCCGAGAACCGCTGCCCGCCGATCACGAGGAACGGCAATCCGACGACAACGACCAGCGCGAGCCGGATATCGAGAAAAAAGAGGAACGGAAGCGATATCAGGAGACCGATAACCGACATCGCGCCGTCGACGATCCGCGTCGTTACACCTTTTTCGATGTCGCCGAGATCTGCCGAGAACCGAGCGATGACGTCACCCGAGTGCGTTCGCGAATGGTACGAGAGCGAAAGTTGCTGGAGTTTCGCGAACATCTTGCCCCGAAGCTCGCACATGATCGACGCGTTGATCGCGGCGGCGACGCGTTCGGCGGCAACGGTCGCGATCGTCGTTACGACGAAAGCGCACGCGAGAATGATGAGGATCGTCGTCACCGCGGACGCGTCGCGGTTCGGCAATGCCTGATCGACAAGACGTTTCATCGAATAGGCGATCGTCACGCCGTAACCTTGCTGGATCAGTAGCAGCAGACCGAGCCCGACGCCCGTCGCGAGATGCGGACGCCAGTAAAGAAGAGCGAAGCGCAGCACCGCGAGCGCGCCAATGCCTCCGCTTTTGACTGGAATTTCCTTACTTTTTGCTCCCACCGTTCACTCTGACTTCCAACCCGGTCGGGGTCACTTTGACGGGCAACAGTCGTCCGACGGTTCGCCCGGCAAACGCCCGTTCCCATTCAATCCGCAATTTGCTGATGTCGCTTTTTTCGCCGATCGCCCAGATGCAACCACCGCCGCCGTGACCGGTCACGCTCACGCCGCAATTTGCATCGTCGGCCATGCGGATCAGATCAACGTCGTCCGGCACCATCTCCGGGAGCAGCGACGAGCGGAGCCTGTATTCGTCACCGAGCGCCTTCCCGGCGGCACTGAAATCGCCTTTCTCCAATGATTCCGCGAACTTGCGCGCCTTGTCCGAGATCGAGACGAGCAAGCCGATCGCACCGGTTTCCCTGAACTTCTCGAGGACGGGACTTCCGTTTTGGTATTGAAGATGCGGACGTCCGGTGTACGCGAGCAATATGTGGTCGTTAAGTGATCGAAGATCCGAATTGATCGCGCGGCGTTCGAACCCGAGTCCGTCCGCGTATCGCCATTCCCAAAGATTGACTCCCCCGTAAAGCGCCGCCGCCTGATCCTGCATCCCTGTGTTCCGGAACAGCGAATCCTCGAGGTGATGCGCGATCCGTACGATGCTCGGGAATTCTCGCTCCGGCGGTTCCTGATGATTCAAGGCGGCGTAAATTGCCCCGATCAACGCAACGGCGACCGCGCCCGAACCGCCGAGCCCGCTCTGAAATGGAAACTCCGTTTTGATCGCGATCGAGACGCCGTGGACCCCGAAATAGCAGACGACGGCCGAAACCAATGCATACGGCCCGGTCAACGGCAGGTTCGGCGCTTCGAACTCCTGTTTGCCGAGACCGCCGATGTTGACGAGGATCCGGCCGCTTTTGTGCGGCCGCAATGAGACGC
>JAKOSS010000899.1 GCA_029777145.1 Acidobacteriota bacterium
GTTCATCGCCGTCGGAATGACCGCGTTCGCGATCCTCGTTCCGCTCGCGATCACCTCGACGAACAAGATGATCAAACGGCTCGGCGGAAAGCGCTGGGCGCGACTCCACAAACTCGCGTACGTCGCGGCGACACTCGGCGTGATTCATTTTTGGATGCTCGTGAAGTCCGACGTGACGTATCCGGCGATCTTCGGAATCGCCGTCGCGGCGCTGCTCGGATATCGCCTTTACGCCGCGAACTATTCACCTGAGGCGCGAGGCTCGCGCTCGGCGAGCTAGGATTTCTTCGTGTCGAGCTTGCGGCGGTAATCTTCGCCGATGATCGAGACCGTGCGACACATCTCGAAAAGCCGCGAACGCAATCTCACGCCGATTCTGTCCTCGAGCGTTTCATCCCTTTCTGACCGGCGTTCGTCGAGGTAGTTCGTCGTAAAGATCGTCAGCTTCTGATCGTTGTAGCGCGCATTGATGATGTGGGCCATCGTGTCGCGCACCCATTCGGTCGGTTTCGACGCGCCGATCTCGTCAAGCACCAGGATCTCTGTCTCGAGGATCGGCGCAAGTACTTTAAGTTCAGAAGTTTGCGTCGAAGGATTGTACGAGTCCTGGATCTCTTTCAGGAGTGCCCCGAATTCATAAAAAAGACATGAGAAACCGCGTTCCGTAAGTCCTTTAAGGATCGAAACCGCGAGATGCGTCTTCCCGACGCCGACCGTGCCCATCAGCAGCAATCCGCGATCGACCGCCGGATAATCCATTGCCAGTTTCGAAGCGAACTTGAACGCCCGTTCCTGACTCGGACTTGCCGGCCGGTAGTTGTGAAAATGGCACTTCTCATAACGCCGCGGGATCCGCACCTTGTCGAAATCGTTCGTCCGCGACTTTTGCCGGCGGCAATCGCACGGACGCGCACCTTTGCCCGGCACGATCTCGAAACCGGCGCCGTAGCATTTCGGGCAAACTTCGGGTTCGTCGAGCATTTTGTCGTCTTCAAATCTACGTTCGTCGCGGGGCGCGCGGAACGGATGGATCTTAGCGGAATCTCCGGCCATTCTGGGTTTTCTCCGGTAAATCGGCAGCCAGTGGGATCAAAATCGAAGTCTGTCGGTTTCGATGAGGATTATAGCACCGCAGGCGGCCGGACAGGTCACCGTTTCCAATAATTTTTTATCTTCAGATCGAGCATCGGAAACGCGCAATATTCGCACGTCCTGCCGGACTCGCGGATCTTTTCGACCATTCTGATCGCGGCGTCGGCGTTGCGCGTATGGACGATGATCGTCGCCGCGCGCTGAAGCTTCGGATTCTCGCACAGAAACTCGGCGATCGCGTATCCGGTCCGCGCGTAATCGTCGTGTTCGTTCGTCTCGTAATGTTCCGGGAGGAGATCGTGATCAAGAAAGATGGCGTCGTACGAAGCCTCGGTCAGAAGCTCGCGCGCCCGTGCGACGTCCTCCGCGATGGCGAGTTCGTCGCCCGCAAAGCGCTTCTCAAACCAGCGGTGACGCCGGCGGTCATCGTCGAGCAAAAATACGCTGATCGGAAGCCGTTCCGCCTTGATCTCGGCGAGTCCAAATCTGACCAGCAACCGTTGAAAATAGCTCATAAAAGTAACGCTTTGCGAAGGAATAAATATAGCAGACTCGGGACTCGGGAGTCGAAAGTCAAGATCCATGATTCAACCGACGAAATTCAAAATTCAAGGTTCAAAATTCAATTTCAAGATTCAAAAATCAAGATTCAAGAATCAAGATTGCTGATTCAAAATTCAAAATCGATATTGAATTTTGAATCTTGAATTTTGAATCCCGGGAATCCCGGGGAACAAATCCGGATACCCGGAGTCTAAGGGATCGGCACCGATGATCTTTGGAGGAACGAAAATATGCTGAATCAACTGATCGAATCGAAAAACAACGGGCGTGAACGCGCACGGAAATCACGCTTTCTGCTGGCGACCTTCGGTGTCCTGTCCGCCGTCCTGATGAGCGGCTGGACGTACAGTCTTTTCGCCAAGAATTACGGGGTCGGAAACGGCGACTTCGATGTCTCGACTCTCGTTTCGCCGGTGATGGTCTCAGACGAGGCGCCGCCGCCGCGGCCGGAACCGGTCGAGCGTACGCGCACGAAGTCGAACAAGATCGTGCTCGAAGAACTCTACGACACGCTCGCGAATTACAAGGAGCCGACGAAAGCGCTCGGCAAGCAGAACGTCGTCGATGCGACCCGGTTTCCGAGCCTGGACAATATCGTCAAGGGCAACCGCAATATCATCCCGGAAAATGCGACTAGAAATACGGGCGGAGACGAGCAGAACTGCGGTCTGTGCAGCGACAAGACCTCGAACACGCCGAGCACCGACCCGTCGGAAGAGTTTGTCGTGAAAACGAAGCCGAAGGCGACTCCGGTCCAGAAAACGCCTCCGACGCAATCGCTCGGAGTGATCAACGGAAGGGCCACGTATCTTCCGAAACCGGCGTATCCGGCAGCCGCGATCGCCGTTCGCGCAAGCGGACAGGTCAATGTTCAGGTGACGATCGATGAATCCGGCCGTGTAATCTCGGCCCAGGCCGTTTCCGGGCATCCACTGCTTCGGGCCGCCGCCGTCAGCGCAGCGAGAGGCACAAAGTTCTCGCCGACTTTGCTCAGCAACGTTCCGGTCAAGGTCACCGGTGTCATCACCTACAACTTCGAGCCGCGTTAGACGATCTTTGTTTTGAACGTGGTTGCGACGAGACCGCACGGGGATTTGCGAGACCTCCGTGCGGTCTTTAATCATTCGCGGTTGTCTTCCCAGTTCGACGAATACCGGTGCGACCAACTGACCTGACCGTTCGGACTGTACGAGAGACAAAGTCCTTCAAAGGTCGGCATCTGGCCGATCGAGTATCCGCCGCGGTTCCGCTGCTCCTCGGTCGACGCGTACACGTAACACCGCGCGTCGTTGCCGCGCCGGCAATTCGACCGGGGACGAAAAAGCCCGCGGCCGGAAAGCGCGCGGGCTGTGTCGCGACGATGACGTCTCTTATTCGGCCGCATGAACGTCGTTCTTGGACGTATGTTCGTTGATCGAATTCGCCGCGATTTCCCCTGCCGCGCGGGAAGTCGGGTGATTGCCGATCAGGTCGGGTTCGACGTAGCCGTTTCGAGCGGCGACCGAGAACAGCAATTCGCGGCTGTAAACGCGCAGCGGAAGATCGGACGGATATTCGTTGACCAACGCGTTCGCCATCACGTATAGCTTTTCGCCCTTCGGACGAGACAGAACGAAGTTCCGGACGACGTCCATCCAGAACCACGTCAGCGTCTCGTGATAACCGCTGCTATCGGAATTCTCCGTGCCATGGCTGTCGTTGAGCCAAAAGATCCCGTCGCGCATCAGATTTCGTGCGGTTCCAAGCGGGTGCGATGTGCAATAAAAGAGCGCGACCGTCAGATGCGCCGCGTGCGTCCATTCGAACTTCGGCAGCGATCGCGATTCAAAACGCTCGATCAGTTCAAGTATTTCCTTGTCGTTTGAGTAAACCGTCATAAATCATTTCCTCGATATTGATTCGCCGGATGCCGTCTTTGAACGGTCGGGCAATATCGAGAATAGTCGTTCCGGAGACGAAAGTCCCCATCCTTTCGGGTGGTGAGATTCACTTTTTGGCCCGGTCTATTGGAAATAAGCCGCCGGTGCGGGACGGTCGCCGCTGACGCCGAATTGGACGATCATCAGCCCCGAACCGGATCGATTTGCGTACCAGGTTCCCGTCGAAGGCCTGAAGACCGCAGGATCGGCGGTCCCGTCTCCGTCAAAGTCGCCGGGTGCCGGGAGGTCGCCGGCCGCACCGAATCCGAACGAGTAATAACTGCCGTCTTCACTGCGGAGAACAAACCATTCGCCCGTCGACGGGCGCCAGATCGCCGCGTCCGTGCGTCCGTCGCCCGTGTAATCGGCCGGCACCGGAACGTCGCCCGAAATTCCGAAATGAAACTCCGAGACACCGCCCGAACTTAGCCGCAGCCACCAATCGCCTGCGGAAGGCCGGAAGATCGCCAGATCCGATCGGCCGTCACCGTCGAAATCACCGGCGTACGGACGATCACCGGCTGCGCCGAATTGTCCGATCAACGTTCCGCCGCCTGAAAGTTCCGCGTACCAAGTCGAACTCTGCGGCCTGAAAACGGCGGCATCCGATCTCGAATCGCCGTCGAAGTCAGCCGGAACCGGAATGTCGCCGGCGGCTCCGAACGGGAACGAATAATAGCTGAAATCCTCGCTCCGCAGCACGAACCACGTCCCGTCGCGCCAAACGGCGATGTCCGTGCGGCCGTCGCCGGTGAAATCAGCCGGAACGATGCGGTCGGTCCCGATCCCGAATTGCGCGGCGAAGTTTCCGCCGTCGCCCGAACGCGAGATCCACCATTGGCCGTTCGACGGCCGGAAGATCGAGACGTCCGTGCGGCCGTCGCCGTCGAAATCACTGTTAGCCGGCGGTGCGACCGCTGCCGCGGGCGCGAAGACCGTGAATCTTACGGCGCGCGAGACCGAAAATCCGTTCGCGGCGCCTGCGTCGGTTACATACCAGCGTCCGAAGAAGGTCCGACCGGCAAGATTCGGATCAAGCGAAATCGCGGCCGAAGCGAATCCGCCGGCGTCGGTTGTCGTCTGGATTCGGACGAGCGAACCGGTCGCCGGGATCGAGGGGCCGACGCCGGGATCGGCATCGTCGATGACGAGCGTCGCGGTCGATGCCGGAAGTGCGTCCGAAAGTCCGACGCTGAATGTCGAGTTGCCCGCCACCGGCGGTTCGAGCGCGATCGCCGTCGGGACGATCCCGCCGGTACCGTCGCGGCCATTGCCCGTCAATGTCGGAACGCGCGCGGATTCGGTGAAAAGATGCGGCCGGTCGAACGGCGGCAATTCGTCGCGGACACGCGGATCAGTCAGCGGCCGTCTGAGGAACGCGACCAGATCGGACTTTTGACCCGCCGTCAGGTTCAGCGGCCGGATCAGGCCGCGATTGATATTCGGTGCGTTGAAATCGCCGCCGCGGTTGTAAAACTCGACGACGTCCTCGAGCGTCGCGAAACGGCCGTTGTGAAAATATGGGCCGCGCAGTTCGACGTTCCTCAGCGACGGCGACTTGAAGCGGCCGTTGTCGTTCGAATTGCCGGTGAACCCGCCGCGCCCGAGATCCTCGTTCTGCGGCCGGACGCCGACGTTGTTGAAGTTCTGATCAGAGAGCGCCGGTCCGCCGTGGCAGAACGTGCAGTTCAGCGCCGCGAACAGATCGCGTCCGCGGCCTTCTTCGGGCGTCAGTTCCTCGATCTGCATCGCCCAGCGATCGAGCGGAGCGCGATCCGAAAACAGCGTCCGTTCGTGGGTCGCGATCGCCATCGCGATCCGTGCCGGAGTCACTTCCGGCGTTCCGAACGCTTCTTCAAAAAGTTGATGATAATCGCGGCCGTTGATCCAGTTGAGCATCGATCGCGGGATCCTCGTCGCCAGCGCAAGCGGTTTCGAGTCCGCGACGCGCGTCGCAACCTGCGCCCAGTCGCGAGTTCCGTGACCCATTTCGACGGCGCTCACCGGCGGTCCGAGCGACTGGCTTTCGAGTCCTCCCCAGTCGCTGTAGAGGATCGAGTTCGTTAGCGGATCGCGAAAGGTGTTCGTCGCGCGTCCGTCCCAAAACGTGCCGTTGGTCGTGATTCCGGCGTTCAGGTACGACGGCGCCTTGCGCGATGTGACCTGCTCGCGGAGACCGTAGACCGTCGACGGAACGAGCGTTCCCGAACCGTTGTTCTGGATCACGCCGGGCGAACCGAAGACGTCGTCGGCGGTGTCGAAAACGCCGTCGAAGCCGGGATTCTTCGCGCGCTGGCTGCCGACCGCCGTGCGCGGATCCGATCCACCGGAAGCCGGTCGGTGGCAGGTGCCGCAGGCGACGGTCCGCGTCGATGAAAGCTGCTCGTCCCAGAAAAGTGCCTTTCCGAGCATCGCCTTGGCCGCCGTGACGGCGTTGGCCGACGGATTCGGCGGCGAAGACAGCGGAGAGAAGATCGCCGAGTGGAACGATCCCGACGCGCGCAAACCGTGGTCCGACGCGCTGAGTGCGCTGATCGCAGAAGCGTTCTCCGCGCGGACCCAATAGAAGTAGTCCTGGCCGACGGTCGCCGTGAAATCGAAATAGTATCCGGCGACGGTCGTTCCGACGTCTGTCGCCGATTGCGGATCATTGGTGGCCGACCGGAAGATTCGGTACTGAGTGGCGCCGCGGACGGCGTTCCACCACAACGACACTTTGTCGATATGGTCGCCGTCGCTCGCCGAAACCGAGCGCGGCGCTGCGAGATACGCCGCCGGTCCGGCGGAAACGACGCGTTCTTTGA
>JAKOSS010000900.1 GCA_029777145.1 Acidobacteriota bacterium
CAAGAGACATGAGTGATCGGTAATGATGATAGTCGTCGATTCGTTGATTCACGGGGCCAACTTTGCCGTCCTTTCCGCACGACGTTCAGACCAATTCCGTGGTCGGTTTCGAAAAGGATTTGTTGCGTCAGCACGACCATCGTTTTACTGCAACAGTAACGCAAAGAAAGGAAAAAGCCGCGAAATAGGAGGACAAATTGTCTCAGGCTGAACCAGTTCCGATCTCTGCCTTAAATCAAATGCTTTTCTGTCCGCGGCGTTGCGCCTTGATGCACGTTGAAGGAATTTGGGTGGAGAACGAGCATACGGTAATGGGAACTCTCCTCCACGACAACGTGGATCGGCGGGGTTACGAGACTGCCTGCGGAGTGACGCTCCTCCGCGCGTTGCCGTTGCGGTCGGATCGCTACGGGCTTTCCGGCCGAGCGGATATTGTCGAGATCCACGACGGAACGTACGCGCCCGTTGAATACAAGAAAGGACGCCGCCGGCGCTTTGACAACGATGATGTTCAATTGTGCGCCCAAGCGCTTTGTCTCGAAGAAATGTTCGCCTGCGAGGTTCCGGTCGGATACGTGTTTCACGCGGCAAGCAAACGGCGGCGCGAGGTCATCTTCGATTGGAAATTGCGAGCCCAAACGATTGATACGATCGATCGCGTGCGCGAGCTGCTGGCGAGCGGCGAAACACCGGCGGCGGTTCTTCTGCCGCGATGCGACGGTTGCAGCCTGCGAGGAATCTGCATGCCGGAGATAACCGACAGATCAAGGCACGTCGCCTTGACGCTCGATCTCTGAGTACGCCGGCCGGCCGTCGGAATGAACCGAACGGGTTCTCGCGCGAGCCCGCGAGCGTACAGACGGGATCATCCACTTCGGAGTGCATATGGATATCAGACAAAACACGCTTTATCTGACGACCGAGAACACGTACGTCGCCCGCGACCATCTGACCCTTCGGGTGGAGGTTGAGCGGGAACTGAAGCTCGCGATACCGATACACCATCTCGAATCCGTGTGCGCTTTTGGCCATTCTGTGCTCTTCTCACCCGAGGCTTTGCGATTGTGTTGGGAACACGGCGTCGCGGTCAATTACCTGAGTTCGAACGGTTACTTGCTCGGGCGTTGGGAAGGCGTTCCGAATACAAGCGTGATGCTTCGACAGGCACAGTACCGGGCGGCCGACGATCCGGTGATCTCCGCGTCGATTTCGCGGCAGTTGATTCTCGGAAAGTTGTTGAATTCAAGAATCTCTCTACTCAGGTCCGCCCGTGAGTCGACGAGCGACATTGAGCGCCAGGGCTTGAAGTCGTGCGCGGATGAAATTTCGATGTTGGTGCGAAGGATGACGCATTTGATTCCCGATCGGTCGCAACCAGATAATTCGGAATCGACAGATTCGTCGGACCATGCTGGGTCGGTCGATCTTTTTCGAGGCTATGAAGGACAGGCCGCCAGTGTGTATTTTGGCGCATTCGATCTGAACCTTCGGCAACAACGGCTTGACTTTGCTTTCAAGCGACGTACCAA
>JAKOSS010000901.1 GCA_029777145.1 Acidobacteriota bacterium
ATGGACTTCGTATTCGTGTATTTCCACTCTTCGTTCTTCACCGTCGGAAATCCGACCGACGCAAAATGGTCGAACGCGTCGCGGCGGATCTGCGCCAACTCGTCACTCGAATCACCTATGAATTTAAGGAAATCCTGTGTGTAAATCGTTTCTGTCACTGCACTTGCTGTCATCTGCCGATTTTAGATTTTAGATTTTAGATTCGCGATTGGTTCGTCGTAGTCATCTTGGGGTTCCCGTTCCCGTTCCCGCCACTGCTCACTGACAGACGGCCGCGTAAACGCGGAACTCCAAACTCTGACCACTGACCACTGACCACTGCTCACGGCTTACCGCTTGCTGTCCGGACCCAATCGTATCCTTTTTCTTCGAGTTCGAGCGCAAGTTCTTTGCCGCCTTCCTTGACGATCTTGCCGCCGGCGAGCACGTGAACAAAATCCGGCTGGATGTAATTCAAGAGCCGCTGATAATGCGTTACCAGAATGATCGCGTTGTTCTCAGAACGGAGCTTGTTTACACCCTCGGCAACGATCCGCAGCGCGTCGATATCGAGTCCGGAATCGGTTTCATCGAGAATCGCGAGTTTCGGTTCAAGCACCGCCATTTGCAGGATCTCATTGCGCTTCTTTTCGCCGCCCGAAAATCCCTCGTTGACCGAACGCTTGAAGAACGACGGATCCATCTCGACGATCTTCGCCTTTTCCTTCAAGTAATCGTTGAATTCGAGCGGATCGAGTTCCTCTTCGCCGAGATGTTTCATCTTCTCGTTGTATGCGAGCCGTAGAAACTGCGAATTCGAGACACCCGGAACCTCGACCGGATACTGGAACGCAAGAAAGACGCCCATGCGCGCACGTTCGTCCGGCTCGAATTCAAGAAGATTCTGTCCCGCGTAATTCACTTCTCCCGAGATCACTTCGTAACTCGGATGTCCCGCAAGGACCTTCGACAATGTCGATTTTCCCGATCCGTTCGGGCCCATGATCGCATGGACCTCGCCTTTACTGACGCGCAGGTTCAATCCCTTGAGGATCTCCTTTCCTTCGATTCCTGCGTGTAAATCTTTTATTTCCAATAACATAACTCTAAATGTAAATTTCGCCCTTCAGATACAAAGCCGCATACCCGCCGATCTTGACGCGGTCGCCGCGAAGCTCGCAATGCAACTCACCGCCGCGCGCGGATATCTGCCGCGCGAACATTTCTGTTTTTCCGAGCCTTTCTGCCCAGAACGGGATGAGATTGCAATGCGCCGAACCCGTCACCGGATCCTCAAAAACTCCGACCTCGGGCGCGAAGAATCGCGAAACGAAATCGCAGTCGCTGCCGGGTGCGGTGACGATCACGCCGTGCGTCGGAACTTTGATCAACTGGGAGAAGTTCGGATCGATCGCACGCACCTCGTCTTCGTTTTCGTAAACCAGAAAAAAGTCGCGGGCACGATGGACTTCACGTGGCTCCTTTCCGATCGACTCGATCAGTCCGGGCAATGCGTCGGTCGGCTTCGGCGGACGCGACGGAAAATCGAGTACGAGCAGATCGCCGTTCTTCTCGACCGTAAGCTCGCCGCTCAAATGCGACCTGAACCGCACGATCTCGGTTTCCAATTTCAGCACCTCAAAGATCACGTAGCCGCTGGCAAGCGTCGCATGGCCGCAAAGTTCGATCTCGAACGTCGGCGTGAACCAACGGATCTCGTAAAAACCGTCGCGTTTGACGAAGAACGCGGTCTCGGAAAGATTGTTCTCGAGCGCGATCTTCTGCATCAATTCCGCGTCGAGCCACTCATCGAGCGGACAGATCGCCGCCGGATTGCCCTTAAAGACTTCCTTCGCAAACGCGTCGACTTGGTAGATCGTAAGTCTCATCACCGTTTGAATGGCGAAAAGGGTAAAAGGGTAATAGGGGAAACGTCGAAGGATGAAGATGTAGTTGTCATAATGTTCGCGGTCTTCTCACCCTTCTTGTTCATCTCCTTCACCCTTTTTCGACCATTACCGTCTCCCCCGTTTTCCCAATTCCCCTTTTAACCTTTTCCCCTCTTAACCTTTCTTAGCGATCGCCTGGATCTCGATCTTTGTTCCGAAATGCAGATCCTTGACCGGAACGATCGCGCGCGCCGGTTTGTGATCGCCCATTACCCGCTTGTACGTCTCGTTGACCGCATCCCAAAGTTCCATTTCCGAAACATAGATCGTCATCTGGAGAACTTTGTCCAATCCGCTTCCGGCGGATTGTAGGACCGTTTCGACGTTTCGCAGCGCGAGCTCCGTCTGATCCTCGATCGAACCCGTCTCGACGCGGCCGGTCGCGTGATCGATCGGCAATTGTCCCGACACAAAGATCAGGCCGTCGTGTTCAACGGCCGGTGAATAGTGCCCTTTCGGAGCGGGTAGATTTTCAGGCTGAATAGTTTTCAACTTTACCCAACGCTTCCTTCGAGTTTCAGACCCAGCAGTTTCTGCGCCTCGACGGCGTATTCCATCGGCAATTCGCGGAAGACCTCTTTGCAGAATCCGTTGATGATCAGCGAGATCGCGTCTTCCTGCGAAATCCCGCGCTGTTGCAAATAAAACAATTGTTCTTCGCTGATCTTGGAGGTCGTCGCTTCGTGTTCGACGCGCGCCGTGTTGTTCTGGACCTCGATGTACGGGAACGTGTTCGCCTCGCACTTGCCGCCGATCAGCATCGAGTCGCACTGCGTATAGTTGCGCGCGCCTTCGGCCTTCGGCATCACTTTGACCAGTCCGCGGTAGGAATTGTTCGATCTGCCGGCCGAGATTCCCTTTGAGACGATTGTCGATTTCGTGTTCTTTCCGAGATGGATCATCTTCGTCCCGGTGTCGGCGATCTGCGCGTTGTTCGTCAGCGCGACCGAATAAAACTCTCCGATCGAATTGTCGCCCTGCAGGATCACCGACGGGTATTTCCAGGTGATCGCCGAACCGGTCTCGACCTGCGTCCAAGAGATCTTCGAGTTGACGCCGCGGCACGCTCCTCGCTTCGTCACGAAGTTGTAAATACCGCCTTTGCCCTCGGCGTCGCCGGCGTACCAGTTCTGGACCGTCGAATACTTGATCTCGGCATCGTCGAGCGCGACCAGTTCGACGACGGCCGCGTGCAGCTGGTTCGTGTCGAACTGAGGAGCTGTACAGTTGTGAACAGCAAAGCCTTTCACAAGATAGCTATGCGACTCGTCAACATCGATATTGAATACAAGATCGTCAAACGCTTCACGAGTAACCTCGCGGACAGGGACGATGAAATGTGTTTCGGTTTCGCGAACCATGTCCCATTTCTTGTCCGCTGTGTAGCCGACCTGATAAAGCGGTTTCCGGTTAATGATTCGTTCAGGTTGGTTGTTTGAGAACTTTGCTTCGCCACCTTCGCGCACCTGAATCCAGGCCTGTATATCAAGTTTGTTGAGGAGCATCTGCACTTGCTGCGCAAGTTTTTCAGAGACTGTGCAGAACCTCACCATCGTCGAACCATTTCGATCGCAAACATTGCCATCGCCTGCGAGATAGGCGTCAAGCAGGACTTTCGACTGCCGTGGCGACAGGCCCATCAGTTCGTTACTCAACGATTTTTCCGATGCATACTTCCCGCAATGGATCGTGAACCAATCGGAGAATTCTGAAGAGTAGAATTGCACGTTCGCGCCGTTCCGAGAATCGTTCTTGACGACATACGCGCGCTTGCCTGATAGCTTCTCGATCAATTGCTTCGTTCTCGCGATCAATTGATCTTCGGCAATCCCGAACGCAAACGAATTGACAAACTGCTTGTTAAGCTTGTTGAAACAGGTCGATCCTTCTGCGAGATAGTAGCCAAGAAGTTCCAACTCATCGTCGTTGAACTTCTCTGAGTCCGGACGCTGGAGTTTGGGGACGAGTACAAAATCGCCCTTTTTGAGTTCGTCGGCCTTGATGAACTTCGGAGTCGCACTCAGCAACTTCTTCGTGTCGACTTCCGGCAACCAACCGTTGCGCGGCTTTCTTGGTTTCAAAACGTCGGTCCGCTTGATCGCGTAAACCGGATGCTCTGGCGTTAACCTGAAAGCGTTGTACCTCGACATCGGTCGGACGGTGATCATTTCGCCCTTGAAGTTCCGAACCATCGCGGCGCGAACCTTCTGTAATTTGCCGTTGTGGTCGTAAACGCTGTCGCCGGCTTTGATCCCTTCGATGTTCCGCCAACCTTCCGCCGTGAGGACTTTCTCACCAGCTGGGTGGCATCCCTCATTATATGCGACGTAAGCACCTTCTTCCGCAACAATTAGCGTTCTTTCAAACTGCCCCGATTCCTGCGTGTTGATGCGGAAATAGGTGGACAATTCCATCGGGCAACGGACTCCTTTCGGGATGAAAACAAACGATCCGTCAGAGAAAACGGCAGAGTTGAGAGCGGCGTAGAAGTTGTCGCCGACCGGAACGACCGATCCGAGATACTTCTTGATCAGATCCGGATGCTCGACGATCGCTTCCGAGAACGGCATAAAGATCACGCCTGCTTTCTTTAGCTTCTCTTTGTAAGTCGTCGCGACTGAAACCGAGTCGAAAACGGCGTCGACCGCAACGTTCGCGAGCATCTTCTGCTCCGAAAGCGGAATACCGAGCTTTTCGAACGTCTTCAAAAGCTCCGGATCGACCTCTTCGAGGCTCTGCTTTTTTGCCTTTTGGCGCGGTGCGGCGTAATACGTGATGTCCTGAAAATTGATGTGCGGATAGACGAAGTTCGCCCACGAATCGGGCTGTTTCATCGTCAGCCACTGGCGAAATGCTTTGAGACGAAACTCGAGCATCCATTCCGGCTCGTCCTTCTTCGCGCTGATCAAACGGATCGTGTCTTCCGTCAGACCTTTCGGAATGGTTTCGGTCTCGATGTCTGTGACAAACCCGTACTTATATTCACGGTTTGCCAGGTGTTCCAATGTTGCCGACGATGACATAACTAATTCCTGGTGTACTGCGGTTCAATTGTTCGGTGGATGCCCTGGATCTGGTGGAACATGGCGTCGACGTTCGCTTCGCTGCCGACAAGTTGGGCGAGCGTGATCTGCGAAAGCGCGTTCTGGACGATCTCATGAAGTCCGACGATCACCGGACGGATCCCGCAGTCGCCCTTGTGGACGCATTTCTCCATGACGCCCTTGTAGCTTTCGCAATGCGAATTGATCTCGTCTTCTTCGAGAACCTTGATGACTTCGTTCAATTGGATCTCATCGGCCGATCTCGCGAGCGAATAGCCGCCTTTCGTGCCGCGCGTCGCCTGAACGAATCCCGCCTTGTTGAGGATCCACATCAGCTTTCCGGCATTCGCGGTCGAGATCCCTTCGCGCTCCGCGATCTGCGGCAGCGTCAGGCTGTCTCCGTCCTCGAGAAACGCGAGTTGGAGCAGGCAGCGCAGTCCGTATTCTTCCTGTGCAGATATCTTCATTACAACCTAAAACAATCGAAATTTTCCGCTTGGGCTGATTCAAGAATCGCAAATCTTTACTTTTGTGTCAAGATTGGG
>JAKOSS010000104.1 GCA_029777145.1 Acidobacteriota bacterium
AATAACAATGACGTTTTTTCTGAAACAACATTGTTATTCAAAGTTTGATTAAGCAGGAATTTTCCTGATCTCTCTAAAGGAACTGCAATGATTACAAAGGTATTCCAACCAAAGATCGGTGCCGCCGGCGAGCGCGGCTTCAGCCTGCCGGAACTGGTCGTAGTCTTATTGGTGGCCGCGATCATCCTCGTTCTCGCGCTGCCCCAGATCATTTCTTCGCGACGACTGTTCCGTTTTGCGGGCGTCCAGAGACAGGTCTCGACCGGACTCCGCGAGGCGCGTCAGGAAGCGATGAGCCAACGCCGGCCGATAACGCTTCGGTACGATAACGCCAACAAACGTCTCGTTACGTTCGGCGGCGACTTCGGCGCGCTCGGAGACGCCAAGAACCGGATCACGACGCTTGCTGACTCCGGACTCAACACGGCGGATCTCATTTACGGCCGACCGCCGGGCGCGTCGGTCGCGGCACTCGCCGATACGACGAACATGACGGCGCTGACGTCCGGAGCGGTCGAGGTAACATTCCAATCTGACGGCTCGGTTCTCGACGGCACCGGCAATCCGCAGGACCGCGCGCTGTTCTTTTACCACGACAAGTACCGGCTCGAAACCGCGTTCGCCGTTTCCGTTCTCGGTGCCGGCGGTCGGATCAAACTCTGGCGATACAGTGAAGGCGCGAACGCCTACATCGAATAACATGCGAAAGAACCGCAAACCTCAAAACTCTGAAGCGGGCTTTTCAATGCTCGAGGCCATTGTCGCCGTGTTCGTGCTCACGATCGGATTGATCGGGACCGCCGCGGCGCTTAGCTACGCCGTACATTTCGGAGCGATCAGCCGAAACGTGACGATCGCCAAGGGAATGGTCGTGTCGTCGATCGAGGATATTGAAACGCTCCGCAACTCGCGTCGGCTTTCGTTCGTGCAAATCGCGAACGTCGGCAACGTGGTCAACGCCGGTTCTTCGGTCGTTTTCAGCGGCTATGTGCCCGATTTTCAGGATATTTCCCTCGGACCCGGACCCGACGGCGTGGCCGGCACGGCCGACGATCTGACCGACGCCGGACCCGACGGCGTGTTCGGAACAGCCGACGATTTCGTGAACCCGTCGTTGGTGCGCAGCGGATACCGGCGCCGGATCATCATCACGGACCTGAGTTCGTCGATGAAAAAGGTCGAAGTGACGGTTCAGTATTTCGGAAGCGGCGGACGCGTCGGCGAGATCAACGGCGTGGCGTACTTGAACGATGAGTCGCGCACGACTCACTAACGATAAAGCGGGGAATTGACGTGATTACGAACAGCAGTATTCAATTGACGAAATCTCGGTCCGAACGCGGCGCCGCCCTGGCGATCGCCGTCATCGTCGTCGCCATTCTTTCGGTCATCGGGCTGACGGCGCTCGCATTTGCCTCGAGCGAGGCGCGGATCGCGGGAAGCGATCTCAACCGGACGCACGCTTTTTATGCGTCTTCTGCCGGACTCGAGAAGATGACGAACGACTTCAGCAATCTCTTTCGAGAGAAGATGAACCCGACCGCCGGCGATCTGGACGCGATCCGCAATTCGCCGCCGGCGGAACTCGTGACGGAAGGCTTCAGTTTTTCCCAAACACTCGAGGAAGACGCCGACCGGCTGAACGAACTGCGCGCGATGCAGGGTTTGCCGTCGAATATCTATCCGCGCGTCAATATTCCGGACGGACCGTATTCCGGATTGTACGCCTCGATCGTGCCGTACAAGATGTCGTCAACCGCGACGAACTTCGGGACGCGATCGGAGGTCAAACTCGAGCGCGAATTCAACAATTATCTCGTCCCGCTGTTCCAGTTCGGAATGTTCAGCAACGACGACATCGAGATCCATCCGGGGCCGCTGATGACGTTCAACGGACGCATCCATAGCAATCGCAACATTTACGCGCTTCGAAACACGAAATTCCTGAACCGCCTGACGATGGCGGGTGAGTTCATCCGCGATGCGAACCGCGGCGGCGAGGACAATACCTCGAGCGGCAACACGAACGTCTGGGTCGAGGTCAACGGACTCAACGTCCAGAGCACGCTCGGCAGCGGCAGCGTCAAGGCCGGCGGCGGAATGCCGGGCGGCCCGCAACTCACCGGCGCGACGGTCGGGCAACGCGGATATTTTCCCGACAGTCCACTCGGAATGCCGAACAATCAATGGGAGAGCCGGTCGGTCGCGAACCCGAGCGGAAACCAGACGGACAGGTTCGGCGGGAAAGTTCTGACGAGAACGACCGGCGCCACGGCGCTCAAACTCCCGCTCGAACTCAACGGAAATTCGCCGGCCGAACTGATCAAACGGTCGCTTCCGAGCGACGGCGAGATCCTCGCGTCATCGCGTTACGATCACAAGGCCGAGATCCGCGTCTATCTTGACGACGAGAGCGCTCCGAGCGGAAACGCGAACGTCGCCGGAATTCCCGCGGGAAAAGGACTTAAATTATCCGAATTCATTCCGTCGGTTTTGGCCGGCGGCAATCCGCTGAAACTCGTTTCCAATTCGGGAGTGGTTTCCGGCGTCACCGTTTCACAACGGATGCCCGACACGTCGATCGTGGCCGCCCAGACGGTCCGCGGTACGAAACTGACGGGCGATACGATTCCCGGAAGTTATGTTCCGAACGGCGCCGGCATCTCAGGAAAGATACTGATCGAGATCGTCAAGCCGGACGGAACGACCGTCGACGTGACCCAAACCATTCTCAGCATGGGAGTTACGGAAGGGGAACCGAACGGAATCATCTATCTCCAACGCCCGCTTTGGGCGGCGTATCTTCAGGGAACGCGCGACCGGACCGCCAACGGACTGACCCTCGCGAACCTGACGCGCAACTATCAGACCGGCGCCGACGGCGAGATCAACAATCCGGCGTCGCTGCTCAAGGCGAACCGCGGTTTCATCAACTCGCCGACTTCGATCGCCGACGACGATTCGGGTGCGGTCATTCGCGAACCGGCCCCGAGCGGCACTTACAACGCGATCGTTCCGATCAACATCTACAACGTCCGCGAAGGTTGGATAAACTCGTCGTGGAACGAATACAGCATCTACGAACGCGGTGTCACGAGCCTGGTCGAGATCAACATGCGCAACCTTTCGCGTTGGCTCGACGGTGTTTATGATTCGAATCTGCTCGCCGGAACCGACGCCGTCAGCTCGAACATCCGCGCCGACGACGGTTATGTCGTGTATGTCTCCGACCGCCGCGGCGACAAAGTGAAGACCGAATACCTGTCCGACGGAACGACTTTCTTGAGTACGAACGGAATCGTCGACAACGAGGACATTTACGGCGCCAACGGCACGCTCGACGACGGCGAGGACGTGATCGACTTCGGCTGGAATCTTGGCGGCACGAGCAAGAAGGGAACGCTGCAGAAAGACACGACCGAATTGCCGGACGTCGGGACCGTCTGGTCCGGTCCGGCGGTGACCAACGCTCCCGTCGCGGATCGCATCTCGAGAGCGAATACCGTATTGAGCTGGTTCAACACGAACAACTATTTCCGCCGCGCGGTTCGTCTTTTCGACGGCGACACCCTGAGCATCACCGCGGCCGCCGGCAAACTTTCGCCGACGAAAGGAATCACGATCTCCTCCGAGAACGTCGTCTATGTTTGGGGCAATTTGAACACGACCGGCGTCGCCAGTATTCCGTCCGGCGGTTCGACGCTCAACGACGGCGGATTTCTCGGGCCGCAGGTGCCGTCATCGGTCGTCGGGGACGCGTTCTACGCGCTCTCAAAGACCTGGTTCGACGCCTCGAGCGCACTTTATCCCGAAGGCGCTTCGAACGCGCGTTCGCTTTCCGGTGAGGGCTACCGCGTTGCCGACGAAGGAGCCTCGACGAGCGAGGGAACCGCCGTGCGGACGGCGATCATCGCCGGCAATTCGATCTCGGCACTGACCTCGACCCCGGGTCGCGACTCGGGCGGCCACAAGATCGCCGGCGGGATCATCAACTATCCGCGGTTTCAGGAGATCTGGAACTGGAGCGGCGGAACCAACACCTGGAGCTACACCGGATCGTTCGTGCCGCTTTACAAGGCAACCCAATCGATGGGCCAGTGGGAAAACAGCACGGCGATCATCTATATGCCGCCGCGCCGCAACTGGAGTTTCGATTCGACGTTCCTGACACCGAACAAACTGCCGCCCGGAACGCCGTTCTTCCAGTACGTTCAGGCAACCGGATTCCGGCAAAGCATACAGTAAGCCGTCTGAGGAAAATGAAGACAATGAATCGCCTAAAATCTCAACGCGGCTTTTCGATGGTCGAAATGATCGTCGTCATGGTTCTCACGATGATCATTCTTTCGGGAGTCTTCTCGCTCATGCGCGGGACGATCATCTCGGCAAATGCGAACTACGAGATGACCGCCGCGACGCAGGGAATGCGCAACGCGCAGGAATACATCACGCGGGACCTGCTGACCGCGGCCGACGGACTCCGCGGCACGACCAACGTCTGGATCTCGACGCAGTTCGCGACAAATTATCTGACGACGCGCACCGCCTCGGTCATCGACCCGACCAACCTTGGTTACGCGAATATCGGAAGCGTGATCGCCGACAACAATCTTCCCGCGGGGATCAATGTTCCGAACTCGACTCCGGCGACGACGATTCTCGCGAACAGCGACCGGCTGACCATTCTGGCGACCGATCAGACCTTTTCTCCGATCGACATTCCCGCCTGGTGGACGGACGCCAACACCGGCAAGATTTGGATCCCCGGGGGCGATCTGTCGCAATTCGCCGTCGGCGAGATCTATTATCTGTCGAGCGGCGGAACGGGATCGTTCGGTGCCGTGACAAGCCCGAACTCAGGCGACGGCGCGATCGTTTGGGGCGTCGGCGACACCTTCGCGCTCAACCGTTTGGGCTGGACGTCACCGATGGCCGCCGCCACGAACTTCGGGCAGAATCCTTCGACGCTCAAGCGCGTCAATATCATTCAATATTTCATCGATGCCGACGGACGCCTGATCCGCCGCGTTTTTGGAGTGAAGGGCCAGCCGTTCATCGACAGCGTCGTCGCCGAACACATCGTGACGCTTCAGTTCCGCTACGTCATGAGTCCGAGTTCAGATACGACGATTCTCGAGCAGCCGGTCGATAACATCGGTTTCGATCAGTCACCGCTCGTGAGGACCGTCGAGATGAGCATTTCGGTCAGGACCGCGTATCCGCTGCAGGACGGCGAGTACCATCAAGTCGACGGAATGACGAAGATCGGCATCCGGAACATTCAGTTCCTTGAAGCGGCCGTTCCCGTCGACTCGTCGGGCAACACGGACTTACCGAATCCGGGACCAACGCCGTTCGTGACGCCGACTCCGGTGCCGACACCGACACCGACACCGACGCCGCCACCGTCGCCAACCCCGACGCCGTCGATCACTCCGACTCCGACGCCGACCGCGACACCGTCCGGAACGCCGACGCCCGTGCCGACGCCGACTCCGACGTCAACGCCGACGCCGCCACCGACGCCAACCCCGACGCCGACTCCGACTCCGACGCCAACGCCGGGAACCGGGGAAGGATAAAAGCAGACAAAACAAAAGGGTCGCGAAATCTCGCGGCCCTTCTTCATTGGAAGCAGATCGGCAGGGTCAATGTGAAATATATCCGCTTGGCACGGGATCATCTCCGGCAAGCCCGAAATTGACGATGATCGTGCCGCTGTTGTCGCTCTTTTGCGCATACCAGGTTCCGTCACGATACATCGCGACGTCGGTCAGGCCGTCGCCGTCGAAATCCGCGGGTGTCGGCCGGTCGGTCGCGAAACCGAATTGCGTCGCGGTAAAGCCCGCCGTGCTTCTGAGCAGGTACCAAACGCTGTTTGAAGGTCGGAAAATACCGAGATCGGTCTTGCCGTCGCCGTCGTAGTCGCCTTGAACCGGCTTGTCGCCGTTGAGTCCGAACTGTTCGATCCGGTAACCGCTGTCGCCGCTGCGCCAGATGTACCAGACGCCGGTCGATGGCCGCCAAACGGCCAGATCGGTCTTGCCGTCGCCGTCGTAATCGGCCTGCGTGACAATGTCGGTCGAGATTCCGAACTGCCTGATGTCGTATGACTGGTCGGAACTGCGTTGGATGTACCAGACGCCGGTGGACGGGCGCCAGACCGCAAGGTCGTATTTCAGATCGCCGTCGTAGTCGCCGACGACCGGAATGTCTCCGGCGACGCCGAATTGAGTGATGATGAATCCGCTCTGGTCGCTCTTGCGGACATACCAGGTTCCGGTCGAAGGCCGGAAGACGGCCTGATCGGTGATGCCGTCGCCGTCGTAATCGCCCGGGGCGATGATGTCGCCGTCCGAGCCGAACTGCGAGGCCTGAAATCCTCCGTTCGTCGTATTCAGCGAATACCAAACGCCGGTCGAGGGCCTCCAAACCGCGATGTCGCTGATCCCGTCGGTATCGAAATTCGAGATCGCCGAACCCGAAAAGGTCGCTTTATTGGCGGTGTAAATGTAATCGCCGCTCGGCGAACCGTCGCTGTTGGCGGCGTTGCCGGCGACGTAGAACCGGACCTTCCCGGCGCGCGTGGCCGGTGCCGTCCAGGTGAAATTCCAGGTCTTCGAACCGAACTGTGTCGGGATGACGCCGTCAACCGTGTGGCTGACGTATCGCCGCTGCTCGACGCCGATGATCGTCGACGTCAACTGCATCTGCGGCGGAACCTGATTCGGGAGCGTGAAAGTGCCGACCTCGCGGCCGAGACTGTCGATCGCCGTCAGTTCGAATCCGTAGATCACGGCATCCGCCTGCGCTGTCGTTACCGAGATCGGGATCTGTTGGCCCGGGACGTAGTTCGGCGGGATCGTTCCCAGCGAGACGCTTCCGGTTCCGGTATTGACGATAAAATCCGAATGACAAGCGGTGCAGTTCGCCTCGCCCGGTGCGTCGGTGACGCCGGGCGTCGGTCCCGACGCGGAAGCCTCGACACGGTCGCCGATCATCCCGCCAAAACCCGCGACAGCGACGATCGCGAACACGGCGAGCACAACTATCTTCGCAAAAACAAACTTGCTTTGAATTTTCATTTGAATCGAGACTCCCTTGAACACAGATTACGCGATAGAGAAATTTGCCCGCCAATTTTGTAGATTGACGCAAATCAGAAAACCGCAGTCAGGCCGCGTGCCTTATCCAAAATGAACGCCGGGGTTGGATTTTGGTCGATCCGATCAAAGTGACAGCTCAGTTCACAATGTTCAATTGACGCTCATTGACGCCGATTCGCGGGCAATATCTTCCAAAGCGCAATCCGGGTTCAGTTACCAAACTTAGACGCGATGCGGAGGACGAAAGTTTGAACGAATTCGATCGTTACGACGCGCCGATCGCCAATACGCATCCCGAATTGTGCACCGGATAAAGTAAGCAATCTATGCCGCGGATCACGCGGATAACACGGAAAGGAAGTCCCCGGAGATCCGCGATGACCCGCCCCTCGTCGTTCCGTCGCACGATCCGCGTTACGCGTCCTTTTCGACGAACCAAAGTTGCGAATCGAATCCCGGTTCGCCGTTCTGAACGCGTTCGTACTCGCCGTTCGACAGCAATCGGGCGGAATTTACGTTGTCTTTCAGGTACGCGGGCAGAAGTTTGTCGATGACAAATCGCCGGATCGATGCGTCGCGGATCGGAACGACCGCCTCGACGCGCCGGTCAAGATTGCGGTGCATCCAGTCGGCGCTGCCGATATACAGATCTTCCTTTCCGTCGTTGTGGAAATAGAAGACACGGCTATGTTCGAGGAATCGCCCGACGATCGAAACGACGCGGATATTTTCGGAAAGCCCGGGGACGCCGGGACGCAAAACGCAGATCCCGCGGATGATCAGGTCGATCCTGACGCCCGACTGCGACGCGCGGTAAAGCTCGGTGATGATCCGGTCGTCGGTCAGGCTGTTCGCCTTGGCGATGATACGGGCCGGCTTGCCGTCGATCGCGTTCTGAGTCTCGCGGCGGATCATCTCGATCAGTCGTTCACGGAGATTGATCGGCGCGACGAGAAGTTGCCGGAATTCGGTCTGGTAAGAATATCCGGTCAGGAAGTTGAAAAGGTCGGTGGCGTCGGCGCCGATCTCCGGATCGCACGTCAGAATGCCGACGTCCGTGTAGATCCGCGACGTGAACGGATTGTAATTTCCGGTCGCGATATGAACATAGCGGCGCAGCGCGTCGTCCTCGTTGCGGATCACGAGGGTCACCTTCGAGTGCGTCTTGAGACTGCGCATCCCGTAGATCACGTGAACTCCCTCGTTCTCGAGCAGCCGCGCCCATTCGATGTTGTTCTCTTCATCGAACCGCGCTTTAAGTTCGACGAGCGCCGCGACCTGCTTCCCGTTCTGGCTCGCTTTCATCAGCGACTTGATCACCGGCGAATCCTTGCCCGTCCGGTAGAGGCAGATCTTGATCGCCTGAACCTTTTCGTCCTCGGCGGCGGCGTCGATGAAATCCGTGACGGTCGTGTAAGCGGTGTACGGATGATGAAGAAAGATGTCGTTCTTGCGTATCGCCTCAAAGTAGTTCGGGACCGCCGTGATCGCCGACGGTACGGAATACGCGATCGGCGTGTCCTTCAGTTCCGGCCGGTCGAGCGAGTACAGACGCATCAGATCCGGAATGTTCAGAAAACCCTTCACCCGGAAGACGTCCTGTTCGGTCAGTCCGATCGAGCCGGCAAGGAGATGCAGCATGTCGTCCGGCATTGCGTCGGCGATCTCCATCCGAACCGGGAAGCTGAACCGCTTTTGGTGGCGCAGTTCGCGCTCCATCGTCCGCAGGATATCTCCCGCCTCGTCCTCACGGATCTCGATGTCCGCGTCGCGCGTGATCCGGAAAAGGTGCGGGCTCTGCGATCTCATGTTCGGGAAGAGCTTCCCGATATTTGCCGCGACGAGTTCATCAAGC
>JAKOSS010000902.1 GCA_029777145.1 Acidobacteriota bacterium
AGTGTTTGACTAAATTGTTTCAGTCAACAATAATAACAGACGCCGCTTAAGGTATCAGTTTAGTTTCCAGACAGGAGAGAAAGATGAGTTCTGACGTTTTCCCCAGACGCCGAGAAGATGAGATTGTGGTTCAGGAGATCGATGGCGAAGTCCTCGTTTATGATCTGAAAACAGACAAAGCGTTCTGTTTGAATGAGACTTCGTCGGTGATTTGGAATGCCTGCGATGGTCGCAAGAACCTCGAGGAGATTCGCGCTGATGTCAGCAGAAAACTTGATTCCGAGGTCGGCAAAGACGTTGTCTGGCTCGCGCTTCAGCAGTTTTCGACGAATAGCTTGATCGAAGACGGAAGTCCCGCAGTTCCTGCCGAGTACGCGGGTATGTCAAGACGGCAGCTTGTAAAGAAGATCGGGCTGGCGACCGCCGTCGCGCTTCCGATCGTCGCGTCGCTTGTCGCTCCGACGGCCGCGCATGCGTCGTCGCTGTGCATGACGGGGAACTCCTGCAACTGTCCGATAGTTACGGCACCCGGGTCGGCTTGCAATCCGTTTACCAATTCCTGCGCGAATCCCGGTGTTCCCCCTGGGACCTGCATGTGTAGTGCCAATCCTCCGGGACCTGCTGGCCGGACCTGTTTGTAGGCCGTGTTTTCAAGTGCAAGCGATGCTACTTTGAACCCATTGTTCAACGTCCGCGTCGGAGACGGCGACGTTCTCGTTGTCACCTCCCCGAAACCGGGCGCGGGACTTCGGTCACTAGAAATAAAAAGATCGGCAAACGCCGGTCTTTTTGAGTTTTTCGAAGAGATCGCAACCGGCGGGATTCAGCCGGACGAACTGCCCGAAGATCTTGACCGTGACGATCTCGAACTGCTTTTGAAGTACGGAGTTCTCCTGCCGCCCGACCAGATTCCGGAGCAGCCGTTGTTTGCCGCGCACCTGAGCGATGCCGATGATTTCACCGGCGAATTCCGGGATCAAGACCTTATCGTCAACCCGACTTTCCGGTTCTTGCAGGTCGATCTCGCGCAGATGCGGTCGTGGATGAACGAAAGACGATTTTCCGGCCGCCCGTCCGTTTGGCTGACGAATCCCGTCACCGGAATCGAACTTGGTTACTGGCTGAACCGCGAGGAATCGGAGATCGTTTCACAGTTCGGCGCCGGCGAAGCACTAGCCGAAACCATCGATGAATCGCTGAAACGCAGATTGATCGGATCGGGAATTCTCACCACCCGCGAGATGATCAAGGCCGAGGAAGCTGAAAGCGAGCGTTGGATCGCCGAGGCGCAGGAGAACTACGATCGCGACGGTTACGCCGTCCTTCGCGATCTCGTTCCGCCGTCGCAGTCGGCGGCGATGAAGAAATACTATCGCCAGTACGTCGCCAACGGGTTCATGCCGTTCGACGATTCGCAAAGCGAGCGCTATTACCAGCATAACGAGCCGCTCGCGCGGAACTTTCACCGGAATTTTTCCAAACTCATGAGCCGGATCGTCGGCAAAGAACTGATCCCCTCATATGTTTACGCAGGATCCTATGTCGCGGGCTCAACACTGACGCCTCATACGGACCGGCCGCAATGCGAATTCAGCATCTCGATGCAGGTCGATTTCTTTCCGGATATCGACCGCGGCCGCTCGCCGTGGGGACTGTTCATGAAGCGGCCCGATCCCGACCGTC
>JAKOSS010000903.1 GCA_029777145.1 Acidobacteriota bacterium
GAACTTGATCGCCGTCTGCAGTTCGTAATCGAACATCGGGTTCGTCGTCGCCGAGATATCGAACAGGAGCGCGATCTCGAGCGGAACCTTGTCGGCGCTTCCGACTTCGGCGATCTCCTGCGGGCGATTCTCCTCGGAGATCAGGAAATCCTTCGCGGTCAGACCCGCGATCGGCTGTCCGTTCGCATCGGTCACCGATACCGGAACGACGACCAGCCGCGATTCCACCTTGATCGGATCGTTGTCTTCTTCGACCTTTGGTGTCGGAGACGGAGTTTGGGCGGCTCCGGCAATTGCCGCCAGGACGATCACGAATAGAAAACCCAGGGACTTGAACATGTGGTTGGAATTAGTAAAAAGGGCAGCGCGGCCAAATTGCGTCCGCCACTGCCCCGACTTTGTCACGGTTATTACTGATCGCTGGTCTGCGGATTCGAGCGAACCTCGACGTTCTGGTTCAGACCGCGGTTGACGAGCAATTTGATCTCGACACGGCGATTCTGTTCCCGGCCTTCTCGGGTCGCGTTATCGGCGATGGCCTGAAGCTCGCCGAAACCATACGACTGACCGATGCGGCGCAACGGAATGTTATGCGTTTCGACGAGATAGTCGATCACCGCCTGGGCACGACGTTGGCTGAGCGCCTTGTTCTTCTTCGCATCGCCTTCCGACGAGGCAAATCCGGTCACCTCGATGACGTAACCCTTGAGCTGGATCGCGGACTGCGCAACCTGATCAAGCGAACTCTTGGCTTCCGTGGAGAGGATCGCGCTGTTGACCTTGAAGTTGACCGTCGCGGTCGACTGGACGACGTAATCGTCGAGCGCGGAGATGCGCTGATTCGTCGCGTTGACGCCCTGAACCGCTGCGTCAGCCGTTTCCTGTGCGGCCTTTGCGCCACCTTTCGCGGCGTTCGAGATCGCCATCAGTTCGTCGATCTGACCCGAAAGACGCTGCTGATTCTGTTCGGTCTGCGTCACCCGATCCTCAGTCGGTGTTACCCGGCTGTCAATCGACTGCGCGACCTTGAAATCGTCCTTCTCGAACCGGATCTTTTCCGCCGAAAGGCTGCCGGTCGAATCGCCGCGGCCCTCGACTTCCATGTTCAACCCGCGAACGATCTGGGCCGAAGCGATCTTGTCGCCGCCGCCAAAGAATCCGCCCTTGGTCTTAATGCTCGTGTTCGGCGAAATAACGACCTTCGTGTCGACGCCGGTTCCGTCCCGCAAAACAAAGCTCGAGTCGTCTTTGGCAACGACAACGCCTTTCATCTTGTATTTCTGTCCGGCGACGAGCGAACGCAACTGCGCATCCTGCGCGAAAGCGGCCACGGCACCGATCAATACTGCCAGCAACAAAGCAGAAAACTTCTTCAACATAGTTTGACTCCTGAATATGATTTTCAATCCAAACTGCGGAACGTCGAAATCAGACCTAATAGACGTCCGAAATCTCATCAGAGTTGTCGAGATTTCTTCGAGGGTTCAAAAACGTCTGACAAATCTTTGCATAATTCCGCATGGACTTTCAACGAAATTGTGAGTATCAAGCCGCGTGCCAGAAATCGCAAACGGCTCCAAAGCATTACAATTACGAGGTTTCGCCTGATTCGAGCGGGAATTGACCGGAACGGGATACTGTTCGTTTTGCGGACAGTCTCCCCATTTGGTGTCCTTGAAACGTGCGCGATCAAAGACTGAACGCGGTGGTTTCGAGATATTCCTTGAGGAATGAAAGAAAACGTTCGGCATCAGCGCCGTCGACGATCCGGTGATCGTAGGTCAGCGCGAAATAGGCCATCTGCCGGATCGCGATGTAGTCGTCGCCGTCGGGCGTCGTCAGAACCTTCGGCCGCTTTTCGATCGTCCCGACACACAGGATCGCGACCTGCGGCTGATTGATGATCGGTGTTCCGTAGAGGCCGCCGAAAACTCCCGGATTCGTGATCGAGAACGTTCCACCCTGGACTTCGTCGGGCGAAAGCTTCTTCGTGCGGGCGCGGTCGGCGAGATCGTTCGCGGTGACGGCAAGTCCAGAAAGCGAAAGCGTATCCGCGCGTTTGATGACCGGAACGATCAGTCCCCAATCGAGCGCGACCGCCATTCCGAGATTGACGTCGCCCTTGTAGATGATGTTGTCGCCGTCGACCTGCGCGTTGACGACCGGGAACTTTCGGAGCGCCTGCGTGACCGCCTGGAAGATGAACGGCATGAACGTCAGTTTCGTCCCGAACCGCTCCTGGAAGGCGTTCTTGTTGGCGGCGCGGAACTTCGCCACGTTCGTCATGTCGATCTCATAAACGCTCGTGACATGCGCCGAGGTCTGTTTCGAAAGCGTCATGTGCGCGGCGATCTTCTTGCGCATCACCGACATCGGTTCGATACGATCCGACGATTTTAGATTTTCGA
>JAKOSS010000904.1 GCA_029777145.1 Acidobacteriota bacterium
CGAGATCTGCCAGTCGTGCTGGAAGGAATGGCTGCAGAAGCAGAACCAGCTGATCAATCATTTCGGACTCGACGTCTCAAGTCCCGACACGCACGACTTTCTTTTCGACAATCTCAAGATCTTTCTCTTCAACGAAGGCGTGAACATCGCCGAGATCGATACGTCGAAGGAAGGCAAGATCGAATGGTGATCCGATTTTGGATTTTGGATTTTGGATTTTGGATTGGTTAGACGCAGATCCGCGTCGCAGGCTCGCGACGTCTAAATCGCAAATCCAAATTCTAAAATCTAAAATCCAAAATCGAAAATTGTGGGGTTTGACGGCGCGGCGTCGGCCGAGAACGGCGCGATCTGAAGATTCAGCAAATAGATCCCGTCTTTGATCTCATTCGGTACATAGATCAATTCCGTGACCGTGGCGTTAACCCTCGCCGAATCGGTTGTTTTCCTCGATCCCTTGCCCACCTTCCAGAAAATCCTGTGGTTAGCCAGCTTTCCTTCGTCGTAGATCCGGTCGATCGAAGGCAGATCGACGAGCAAATGCGAATACCCTTTATTGACGATGAATTCCATTGCTTCGGTCGAGAAGAACGGCGGAATCGCGTCGGCGTACGCGCGTGAGAGCTTCGATTCGTCGTTCGGCAGCGTACGGATGATCATAGATTTGATCTCCGAAATAGCTGATAACTGACCGTTTATGGCGGAGAGCGACGATTCGAGCGATCTCTTGGTTATCAAGCGATCATCGGGATCGAGTTCAACAACATACGAATCTTCCGACTCTTCGGCTCTTTCGGGTCGGATCGAGACCAGAACCGCGATCGACAGCGGATCGCGAAGGCAATCGATGATCGAAATTCGCTCATCGGTGATATGCCCGACGCACTCAGTGTGCGTGCCGTTGCAATGCGGGATCATCGTGATCTGTTCGAAATTGCAGCTTCCGCCGCGGCGCGTGTCGCCGACCAGCGTTCCCGCCTCGCACGCGCGCGCCGACGCACGCTCGACGCCGAACGCGTTCGGCTGATCACCGTCGAAGCGCATCGGGATCGCGATCGATCGCGGGTTGCCAAGATCTTCCAAACTGATCATTCTATTTTCTCAGCGAGCTCAATCGATCGAAAACCGCTCGCAGATCAACACTGCCGGCGTCGTCGATCCCCGAACAAAACTCCATCAGGAATCTGTCTTGCGCGTTGCCTCGCTCCTTCGCGTCCGAATACGGAAGGTCGTCGCGGAACGTGACCATCGAATACTTCGAAAAGTAATCGAAAAACTCGTGCTCGAGCCGTGTTTCGAGCTCGCGCTTTCGCTGGAACACCGGATCGGCGACGGCGTCGCGCATCTCGTAGAAATTCTCCTCGGCCATGTCGCCGATCGCGTCCGCGTCCTTCTTTCTGACCGAGACGAATTCCTCGAAGACGGTTTCCCAATCGGTGCCGTGCTCGCCGATGATCTCGTTCAGTATGCGGCAATCCTCGAACGAAGCATTCATGCCCTGACCGTAAAACGGCACGACGGCGTGCGCGGCATCGCCGATCAGAAGCGACTTTCCGCCGACGTTCCACGGACAGCATTTTACCGTTCCGAGATTTCCGATCGGGTTCGCGGCGTAATCTTCAGCGAGTGTCGGCAGGTGTTCGATCGAGTCGGGAAAGTACCTCTCAAAGAACTTCATCGGTCCGTCGCCGCGATCGATCTCGTCGAAACTGTCGGCGCCGTTGTGTGCGAGAAACATCGTGACCGTGAAACTGCCGTCGAAGTTCGGCAGCGCGATCATCATGAACGAATGCCGCGCCCAGATATGCAGCGCGTTCCTTTCGATCCGGAAACCGCCGCCGTCGGCGGGCGGAATGTGGAGTTCCTTGTACCCGTGTTCGAGCCAATGAACCGAATAATCGAACCTCGGGACGTCGCGCATCATCGCGTTTCGGATCACCGATCCGGCGCCATCGGTTCCGAAAACCGTCGCTCCTTCGAGGTGCAGGCCGCTTTCCAGCCGAGCCTCGCCCGTGCGGCAATCGAACCCGACGCATCGCTCGTTGAAATGGAATCGGACTCCCGGGTATTTTTCGGCCTCGTTGATCAACGCGATATTCAGTCCCGAACGCGAGATCGAATTGATGAACTCGCCCGATCGTCCGGAATACGGCAAAAGCTTGGTTTCGCCCGCGACGGAATGGATCATTCGGCCGTACATCGGCACCGCTTCGGCGAGCATGTATTCGCCCAGTCCGACTTCGCTGAGCGCCCGGATGCCGCGGTTCGAGAGTGCGAGATTGATCGAGCGTCCGGCGGCGACGGTTTCATGGCGCATGTCGCCGCGCGCCTCGTAAACATCGACGCCGATGCCGCGTTTGGCAAGATAGATCGCGAGCAGAGAACCCGAAAGTCCCGCGCCGATGATTATTATCTTTTGATTTGCCATAGTTTACGTTCAGAATAACCGCATCGCCGAAAAAATTCACTGTCCGGAAGAACGGTCTGTCCGGATTTGTTTTTCGGGCCCGAATCGATGAAAATCGTCGGACGAGATCCCGAATATGAAATTCCAGAACTCCAATTTCACGGTTTACGTCCTGATCACATGCGTCGCGTTCGCGATCGGTTGCGGTCGTCAGACAGAGGCGTTGACGGATGCGAACCACGTAGCGCCGGTTGAGTCGCCGGCACCCAAAAAGGGCGAATCGATCACGATCGCGGCGGTTGGCGACATCATGCTTGGCACGGCGACGCGCGGCGACAAACCGCCGAACGACGGCGCGGACATGCTGAAGGATTTCGCTCCCGTACTTTCGGCCGCCGACATCACGTTCGGAAATCTCGAAGGACCGCTCGCCGACAGCGGCGTTTCCGCCAAATGCGGCGAGTCCGCGAAAAACTGTTTTGCGTTCCGAGTGCCGACCCGCTACGGAAAATATCTGAAAGAAGCAGGGTTCGACATCATGAACCTCGCCAACAATCATGCCGGCGATTTCGGTGATGCGGGCCGCGCCAGCACGCGCCGGACCTTGGACGAACTCGGGATCAAGCACGCCGGCAGCGATCGCGAATCGTTCGCAATGGCGATCGTTGAAGCGAAAGGAATGAAGGTCGCATTCATCGGCTTCGGCCACAACAGCATCGTCCCGAACGTGAATGAGCTCGACGCAGCGAAACGATTGGTCGAAAAGGCGTCGACGCAGGCTGACATCGTGGTCGTTTCATTTCACGGCGGCGCCGAGGGAATCCCGGCGCAGCATGTGCCGAGAGGCCCCGAGGCCTTTTACGGCGAATCCCGCGGCAGTCTGCGCGATTTTGCCCGAACCGTGATCGACGCCGGAGCCGACCTCGTGATCGGCCACGGACCGCACGTTCTGCGCGGGATGGAAATTTACAAGGACCGCGTAATCGCGTATTCGATGGGGAATTTCGCGACGTACGGATTCGGGCTCGGCGGCGAACTCGGTCTCACCGGTGTTTTCGAATTCACGCTGCGGGCCGACGGAACGTTTGAGAAGGGAATTCTGCATTCGGGTCGGCAATATGGAAAAGGCGGTCCGAAGCCGGACAAGAACGGTGACGCGGCGAAAAAGGTCCGCGCGCTGTCGGTTAGCGATTTCGGTCCGGACGCTCCGAAGATCAGTGATGACGGAACGTTCACCAAGTGATCAGCGGGCGTAGTAGCCGCGTCTCGTCCGCGCAGCCACGTCCGGGCGGTCGACGACTTCGACGCGGATCGATCGCCATTTTCCGTCGCGGTTTGCGTCTGTCGGTTGATACGCGATTCCGTATCCGGTGCTCAGATCGTCAAGAACGCGTTCGTAAACGCCGTCAAGATCTTCGAATTTCTCCGCGTAATAAAACTGTCCGCCGCTTTCCTCGGCCAGAAAATTCAAGGTGTTCCGCGCCTGCGAGTAAGCCCTTTTCGAGAGCGTGCAATTGAACGGGGAATTGATCGCGCACGGCGTTTTGTCCTCAGTATCGAGATAGATCGGAACGACCGAAACGTCCGACGCGCGGATCGATTCGACGAGCTCCGCGAAACTCGTCCGCGATCCGGCCATAAAGCCCGAAGAATAGAGAAAGACGTTGTCGACTCCGTCCGACATCATCACGACGGCCCGGCGCCGCGCCGGATCCTTGTCGAACATTTTCTCAACCGTAAATTTAAGTGAATCCCAAACATACGAGCCGCCGACGTCGCCTACTTTGTCGAGCCGTTTTTTGAGCAACGCCCGGTCGGCGGACAGTTGCGCGATCACGTTGACGCGGTGTGTAAATGTTACGATCGCGATCCGGTCGCCGGACCTGGCGGCTTCGATGAACCTCGCGGCACTTTTCCTGATCAAGCCCTGTTTCAAGGCTGTCGAGCCGGAAAGATCGAGCAACAACACGATGTCGAACGCCTGCGCGGATTTCGAGAACGCGGCGATCGGCTGCTCGATTCCGTTCTCGAAGACCCGAAATTGCTTTTGTTCGAGGCCGCCGACATTCGTTCGGAAGTCCTTTGACAGCACACGGACCGTCAGTTCGACGACCGATGAATCGACGCGGATCGTGTCGTCAGAATCGACCGAACTCTTCGAAAGTTCCTGCGTTTGTTCGACCAGTTTTGGGCGGCTCTTGAGTTGCGGCGGATCGACGTTGAGTTCGCGGATCGACGGCAGTTGGTAGGTGCTCTCGAGGAACTTGAGGTATTCGCCAAGCGGCGGCATCTTGTATTTCTTGCGCCATGCATCGATTTGCTCCGACGACTGGATCGGGGCCATCACGAGGAATCCGTTTTTCTCGTAAACCTGCGTTCCGAATAGTTGTTTGAGGCCGAAACGCAAGCGCAGCCGATCGAGAAACGACGCATAATCTTCGGTCAGCGGGACTTCCTGGCGGGCGATAGCGGCGGATATGACGGTGATCAATTTCGCTTGGGTCTCGAACGTCGTGAAGTTCTTCAGCACGTAAAAAAGCGCAGAGGTACCTTTTTCGCCGACCATCGAAACGGTCGGCCAACCGTTGACGCGGAATATCTCGCAAAGTCGATCCTCGCTTTTGTCCCGCTTCTGCTCGAGCGTCTTCTCAAGCGTCGTCAGGCGGTCTTCCA
>JAKOSS010000905.1 GCA_029777145.1 Acidobacteriota bacterium
CGGTCTGCATCGGCCGTATGCGATCCGTTCGGATGTCGCTCCTTGTAGGCGACGAAATCCGCGACCGACTGTCCGGGCTCGGCGCGTTTCCACGATTGATCGTCGTCGTAATTGCGGTTCATCACTTTGGCGCCGTAGCTGAGCGCCGCCGCGATAACGACCGAAACCGCGACCAAGGCAACCGATCTAATTGTCCCGGAAACCGGAGTGTACGCGTTTGCGCCGGTCGCGTGCGGGCCAAGAAAAGACACTTCCGGGGAAGAATTGCGCCATTCGTCGAAGACCTCGCCGAGCTTGATCGCATCGCCCGAATTCGACGCTTTGATCTTCTCGACCTCGTCTCCGATCCAGACCTCGATCGTTTTGATATGTTCAAGAAACTGGAAACTCTCGAGTTCCTTCAGCGCGCGGAAACCGATGCGGTCGCCGCGGTAGCTGATGCATTCGTCGCGCGTGAAGACGTAACCGTCGCGGGTCTTTCCGGTAAAGGCCGCGACGACGTTGGATGCCGACCAGATCGCCAGCGGGACGATGATCAGCGTGACCGCCGCGAATATCCAGAACATCCAGTTCTCCCACAGATAATCCGAGGTCGAAACGAAAAGATACGCGATCCAGCCGATGCCGGCGGCGATCGCAAGGTAATTGAGAATCGACGGTTTGCGAATGAACACAAACCGGTCAGCTGATTTAGCCTGAAGCTCGACGAGTTTCCGGCGAACCTCCGCCGGAAGTTTGGAAAAAGATAGAGCGCGGATTTCCATGAAGAGGACCTCTCTGAGAATTAAAATATGGCGGAATTCTATTTTGAGTCGCTCTCGTACGTCAATCTTGGATTCCTACGCTTCTCTGAGTCGAGGAAACAGCAAATCTTTGCCACGAATTACACGAATCTCACGGATTCATTCGATATCTTCGCGTCGTTCGCGAAATTCGCGGCGAATTCAGTGTCAAAATCGAACTTTGATCAGTTGCTGCGGTAGTTGTCGAAGGTCATGTCGATGCCGAAATCCTTCGCCTTGAGCTTCGAGATCACGTCCTGGAGCGTGTCGCGGTCTTTGCCGGAAACCCTGACAGTCTCGCCTTGGATCGACGCCTGGACCTTGAGTTTCGCGTCCTTGATGAATTTCACGACCTCCTTCGCCTTTTCGGTCGGAATTCCCTGTTGGATCTTCACCGTCTGGCGAACGGTTCCGCCGGCGGCAGGTTCGATCTTCTGATAATCGAGAGCCTTGAGCGAAACGCCGCGTTTGACGAGCTTTCCCTGAAAGATGTCGTTCATGTTGCGGAGTTTGGTTTCGTCTTCGGCAGACAGCACGAGGTCCTTGCCGACAAGTTCGACGGTCGCTTTGCTTCCCTTGAAATCGAAGCGTTGCGAGACCTCTTTGGTCGTCTGGTTGATTGCGTTGGTGACCTCCGCGTAGTCGGTCTTTGAAACGATGTCGAATGAATTCTCTTTAGCCATAAAAAGTTGTTGGTTGTCAGTATACAGTAGGCGGTGTCAGCGGTCAGTTACTGGCTTTTAGTTATTCCGAAAATCTTGTTCGAAGAAACGGCGATTCCGAAATAGCTGAAAACTCAATGGTTGTAGCTGATAGCCCCATCCGCGAAGTTATCAGCTGTTCGTTATCAGTTTTCAGTTTTTCCGAAAATCGTTTTCGAAGATTCGCCAACGATAGATCAAAACTGCTGATAGCCTCATACTGCCTTCCGATTACCGCCTACCTTAAAGAATCGCTCAAAATTCTCGGTCGTCCGCTCCGCGATCGCTTCCGCGCCGATGCCGAAAAATTCTCCGAGAAACGACGCGGTGTGCGCGACGAACGACGGCTCGTTCCGCTTGCCGCGCATCGGGACCGGCGCCAGATACGGGCAGTCCGTCTCGATCAGCAGCCGGTCGAGCGGAACGACCCGTGCGGCATCGCGCAGTTCGTCCGCCTTCTTGAACGTTACGTTGCCGGCGAAAGAGATCATGAATCCGAGCGGTATCAGCGCTTCCGCCATTGCGGCGGTGCCGCCGAAACAATGCATGATCCCGCCGCGAAAACCCTCGTGCGAGCACTCTTCAAGCAGGATCTCAATGGTCTCGTCGTTCGCGTCTCGGCTGTGAACCACGATCGGAAGTCCCAGTCGTCGGGCTATGCCGATCTGCCTTCGGAACACCTTGATCTGTATGTCGCGCGGGCTGTGGTCATAGTAGAAATCGAGTCCGATCTCGCCCCAGGCCAGCACTTTCGGCGTCGAGCGCGCGAGGTTCATCAAGCGGTTCTCGACTTCATCCGAGTACTCGCTCGCGTCATGCGGATGGATCCCGACCGCGGCGTAGACAAGATCGTGCGACCTTGCCAGTTCGACGGTCTTTTCAAACGAATCATCCCGCGGCGAACCGCTGCCGATATTCATCATCGCGACGACGCCCGCGCCGCGCGCCCGCGCGATCACCTCCTCACGGTCCTCATCAAACTGCGATCCGTCGATGTGGCAATGTGAGTCGACAAGTCTCATTTCGCCCTGAATTTGATCGTCTTGAACGCATTCACGACCAGCTCCAATTCATTCTCGTCGAACGCGGTGATGAGGAAGATCAGCACATAACCCTTGCGGACCACGAAATACACCCTTTGCGAAAACGGCGCGCTTCCGGTTGCGCCAGTCGTATCGATCCTGACAAATGCGACGCCTCCGACCGACTCGCTGACCGGCTTCGAGACCGTTTTGTATCTGCCGAGCCGGAGGTACTGCAGACGAGTCGCCTCGGCCAATTGCATCGTCGTCGCCCGAGCACTCGGCGATTTCACGACGTTGCACTCGAGCATCGAATTGCGCTCCATTCCAAGCGCCTTGGTCGTGAC
>JAKOSS010000906.1 GCA_029777145.1 Acidobacteriota bacterium
ATCGGACGTCTCGACGACATCGGTCAGGACGGAATGCAGCTGATCCGCGACATCGTGCAGATCTATGACAACTACGGCTTCGCCACCGAGGTGCTCGCGGCCTCGATCCGGCACCCGATGCATATTGTCGATTCGGCTCTCGCCGGGGCCGACGTCGCGACAATTCCCTTCAAGGTGATCAGCCAACTCGTCAAGCATCCGCTTACTGACAAAGGTCTCGACGCTTTCTTAAGCGACTGGAAGAAAAGCGGTCGAACTTAAGGTTTTATTCGCTTTATGCGGTCGATATTCGCCTTCGGCCGCATTTTTCTTGCATAATTAGTTCGCCTGCTAAGTTCTTTTGCTGAGCAGGCTCCCTATTTCCGATCTGTGAGAAACGACGGCATTCCTGAATCCTTTGCGCGCAAGAGCGCTCAATTCCGCGCCGCGGCCGACCGGTCGTTTTCGGCGCTCGACCTCAACAGTGCCCAGGTGGCGCTCTTGTCCGTTCTCTGGGATGCGGACGACCGGACTCCGGCGGAAATCGCGCGCGAACTGGGCGTCACCGCCCCGACGGTCAGCAAAATGCTGCGGGCAATGTCCGCCCGCGGATTCATCAGGTCCTCGCCGTGCCCGTTTGACTCGCGTTCGGTTCGTGTAAGTCTCACCGCCAAGGGAACGGCGATACGTGCTTCCGTCGAAGAAATATGGAGTTCGATCGGCGACTCCGCGTTCGGCGGAATGACCGAGACGGAGCGGCTGATCCTTGGCCAATTGATCGCGAAGATAGCCTGAGCGCGGCCGTCGCCGAATTGCCGAAGGTCGCTCAAAATAATAAACTTAGAGACAGAAAGCTTTGATCAGGATAGGAGGCCGCAAACATGAAAGTGATTTTGGCAACCGACGGAACCGGCCACAGCGAGGCTGCGGTCGAGATCATCAGGAATCTCGCGCTGAAAGACGGTGACGAGGTCCGGATCGTATCAGTCGTTGACATGGCAGTACCTCTGGCGATGGATATTTACGCCGGCTACCTTCCTTCTTCGACCGATATCGAAGCGGCCGTCAAGGAGAACACTGAAAAGGTCCTCGGAGCCACGAAGGACCAGATCGCCGGATTTTTCGGCGGGATCAACGTCACGGTCACGACCGAGGTTCTACACGGTTCCCCCGAGAGCCGGATCGTCGAGACCGCCGAAGAAATGGGCGCGGATCTAATCGTCGTCGGGTCGCATGGGTACAATCGTTGGGAGCGACTCCTGCTCGGCTCTGTTTCCGACTCGGTCGTTCACCACGCTCCGTGCTCGGTGCTGGTCGTCCGGAGCGCCAACAGTTAAAGTTTTACATGAGGTTTCCGACGCGGATAAATTCCCGGAAATTCGACGGTTCGATCAATCGAAGCTGGGAAGCTGAACTAGTTGGCCAAAGCGGTGAGAGGCTGACATTCGTCGGAGTCTTTGGAAACGATGTCGACCATCCCGAACTTGGTCACATAGCGCGCGGGACAGTCTCATACGAGTACTATTGGCTTGACCGCTGGTACAACGTTTTCAGATTTCACCGGCCTGACGGAACGCTGCGCAACTGGTATTGCAACGTGAACCTGCCGCCAATGCTCAACGGCGACGTTCTCGATTACGTCGATCTCGATCTCGACGTGCTCGTCTGGTCGGATTTCAAGACCGAGATTCTGGATCGCGAAGATTTTGAGCGAAACGCCAGAAAATTCGATTATCCCGAGTCGGTTCGCTCGGGAGCGGAGAAAGCACTCGCCGAACTGCGGACGATGATCGATAGCCGCCAGTTCCCCTTCGACCCAAGTTATGGATCCGAAATCAAAACCCTTGAACAAGATTGAACTGCTCCGGGAAATGTCCCGCCGCGCGGAACTGGGCGGCGGAGAGGACCGCCTCGAAAAGCAACGGAAGAGCGGAAAGATGACCGCCCGCGAGCGAGTCGAATTTTTCCTTGACGAAGGGACCTTTGAGGAATTCGACAAGTTCGTGGTGCATCGTTCGCACGATTTCGGACTCGACCGGCAGAAGTTCCCCGGTGACGGTGTCATTACCGGGCACGGACTTGTCGACGGGCGTCCGGTGTTCATATTTGCTCAGGACTTCACGGTATTCGGCGGGAGCCTCAGCGAAACCTACGCCGAAAAGATCTGCAAGGTCATGGACATGGCGATGAAGATCGGCGCGCCGGTTATCGGACTCAATGATTCCGGCGGTGCGCGCATCCAGGAAGGCGTCGTCAGCCTCGGCGGATATGCCGACATTTTCCTCCGGAACACGATCGCCAGCGGCGTCGTCCCGCAGATCAGCTGCATCATGGGCCCGTGCGCCGGAGGCGCGGTTTACTCGCCCGCCATAACGGATTTCAACGTTATGGTGAAGGACACGTCGTACATGTTCATCACCGGCCCGGACGTCATCAAAACCGTGACGCATGAAGAGGTTACGAAGGACGAACTCGGCGGCGCGCTGACCCACAACACGAAATCCGGCGTGGCGCATTTCGCGGCGGAATCAGACGAACACGCGTTGCGGCTGACCCGCGAACTTCTTTCTTTCATCCCGTCAAACAATCGCGAGAATCCGCCGTTCGTGCCGACCAACGATCCCGTCGACCGATCCGACGAGGCGCTGAACTCGGTCGTCCCCGAGTCATCGAACCAGCCATATGACATCAGGGACATCGTTCGCAACGTGGTCGACGAGAACTACTTTTTCGAGATCCAGGAGCATTACGCGCCGAATATCGTCATCGGATTCGCCCGACTCGGCGGATTTACTGTCGGAATCGTCGCGAACCAACCGGCATTCCTCGCGGGCGTGCTCGACATCGACGCCTCGGTCAAAGGCGCCCGATTTGTGCGTTTCTGTGATTGCTTCAATATCCCGCTGATCACGTTCGAGGACGTCCCCGGATTTCTTCCCGGCGTTAATCAGGAACATTTCGGGATCATCCGTCACGGCGCCAAGCTGCTGTATGCATTCGCCGAAGCGACGGTTCCCAAGATCACCGTCATCACGCGCAAGGCCTACGGCGGCGCGTATTGCGTCATGGCCTCGAAACACATTCGGACGGACATAAACTTCGCGTACCCGTCTGCGGAGATCGCGGTCATGGGAGCCGAGGGCGCGGTCGGGCTTCTCTACCGGAAGGACCTCGCCGAGACGACGAACCCGGAAGAAACCCGGTCTAATCTGATCGCGGAATTCAACGAGAAGTTCGCCAACCCGTACGTTGCGGCCGAACGCGGTTTCATTGACGAGGTGATCGAACCGAAGGATACTCGACCGAAACTGATCCGCGCGCTTACGCTTTTGCAGAACAAGGTCGACACGAATCCGCCGAAGAAGCACGGCAACATCCCGCTCTAGAAAGCACTTTAACTGTCGAGCGGCCGACTGTTAATGTTTTGGTTCAGGTCCGCCGTGATGACCTTAAGTTTTACTTTAACTCGTAACATGTTTGATTTTTCACTCCATCGACCGACTTGGGCCGAGATCGATCTCGACAACCTGTCGTTCAATTTTGGGTCAGTCAGGAAATTCATCGGGGACGACATCAAGGTCATGGCCGTCGTCAAGGCCGACGCTTACGGGCACGGGGCAGTCGAATGCGCGCGACGGCTTGAGCGCGAAGGCATCGACTGGTTCGGCGTCGCCTTGCCGATGGAGGGTGTCGAACTCCGCCGGGCCGGTATCCGAAAGCTGATCCTTTGTCTCGGCAGTTTTTGGCCCGGTCAGGAATCACTGTTGCTCGATAATCACATTACGCCGGTCATTTTCAATATTGACCGCGCTTCCCTATTCGACCGCGCCGCACTCGAGCGCGGGGTGATCGCGGACGTCCATGTCAAGATCGACACCGGGATGGGTCGCGTCGGAGTCCGCATGGACGAACTTGAGCGATTCTTGGACAAGCTTGGGGTAATGAAGAACATCCGCGTCGCCGGAGTGATGACACATTTTGCTGCGGCCGACAAATCGACGGAGGACGAGTTCACAGATCTTCAGGTCGAACGCTTCGAGTCCGCGGTGGCCAAGTTTCGGGCCCGCGGCTTCAACCCGATCTATCTCGACCTGGCGAACTCGCCCGGCGCCGTCGCACACCCGAACTCGCGCGGCAACCTCGTTCGGCTCGGCGGTATTCTTTACGGCCTCGGCGACGACGTCTTGCCGCCCGAGGCCGAAAAGCCCGAGCTTAAGCCGGTCATGAGTCTTCGGACCCGCGTCGCGCACCTGAAGCATGTCCCTGCCGGTGAATCACTCGGATACGGCCGCACGTTCGTAACTCAGCGTGATTCGCTGATCGCGACGCTTCCGATCGGGTATCAGGACGGCCTGCCGCGCGCCCTTTCCAACATCGGCGAAGTGACTGTCAATGGTTCGAACGCACCGATCGTCGGACGGGTCTCGATGGACTGGACGATCGTCGACGTCACTGATCTCGGCGATGTCAAAATTGGTGACGAAGTTGTTCTCTTCGGTGCTCGGATAAAGGCGGAAACCGTTGCCCTTCAAGCAGATACGATCTCCTACGAAATAACATGCGGGATCAGTAAGCGCGTTCCGCGGATATATGTTGAAGGCGAAGAAAAGCGTATGGTTTGAGCGTGTTTTCGGCGTTTACAACCGAAATCTTCTCAAGCGGCGATTCGAAAACCTGTACTTCGCCGGGGCCGAGAATCTGCGTCCGGACGTGAGACCGACGATCGTCGTCGCGAACCATACAAGCTGGTGGGACGGCCTCGTATGTTTCGAGATTTTCAAGTTTGTCGGAGCCGACGGCTTCGTCTTCATGGAAGAGAAACACCTCCGCCGGTATTCCCTCTTCAGAAGACTCGGCGCGTTCTCGATCGATCGCGATCACCCGCGGTCCGCAATCGAAAGCTTCGATTACGCCGCTCAACTCGCAAGCGAAAAACCCGACCGGACGTTTCTCATCTTCCCGCAAGGCAAGATCGTGCCTGACGGCCTACGTCCGATCGTCTTCGAATCAGGAATCGAACGCGTGATCGACCGCTTGCTTCCCTGCCGCGTCGTTCCGCTCGCGCTCGCGTACAAGCACCGCGGCGAATTCAAGCCGGAGATTTTCGCCTCGGCAGGCGTCCCGATGCTGTTTTCCGATCGTGAGGATGCAAAATCCGTCGCCGCCAATCTGGCCACGAACCTTGAATCGCTGATCGCCGATCAGGAGCGGCGGATCTCTCAAAATGACCCCACCGACGACGTTGAACTCATCTAAGCCGTTATCAGACGCGTCGAGATTTGATCGTGAAATTCAGATCAGTCTCTATCTCGGGCAGAAAACTGTGAAGGCGAACGGCACGTTAGCTATTTGCGGACGATCAACGGGAGGGAGGCCATCGTGAACGCGAAGACGGAAGTTTTCAATGACGTGCCTCTTGCGATTGCTCGCAAGATCGCCGGTCACGAGAGACTCGATCACCGAGCTGTACTACGAAACGGCGGAGTCTCTCAAAGGAGTTTCGCTGATCGCTCCGCCGGATCCGCTCGAGGTTGATCTCACCGAACGCGAGTTCAAGTTCGTCAACCGGGCTGGAAAGACCAAGAAAATCCTCGAACCCAAGGAGGATTTCAAGAAGCGGACGAAGCGGTCACCCGACGATGGCGACGGACTGGTCCTCGCTCTCGGTCCTGATTATTGTTTTCAGAATGTGACGATCGAACTGGTTAGTTCTCTCGACGTGAAGCCTGAGACTCAAAAAACAACCGTTGACGAGCTGAGCCGGACACTCGGGCTAGTCTGAGTCAGAATGCTGACAAAAAAGACTGAGCTTGCACTCGCAGGTCGATGCAATTAACCTGCAACAATAACCAAATTGCATGGTTGAGCCATAGATTTTCGCGCAAAAGACGCCGACGATGCACCGGACACTACCACCGGACTGGAAGGCGATGAACCGCTTCGCGATCGTCTACGGGGATTTACACAAAATATTTGACACTACCGGCAGTTAGACAATCTGCTTTACAATCTCTTCAACTTTCGTCGCCTACTCCTTCATTTCTCTTTAATCTCTTTTTTCACTTAAAGAAACTATTCCATAGGAAAAAATTGCAATATGCAGCGGATGGGAACCAAACTCTGATCCCTGTTGTTCCCATTCATATTCAAAAGGGATTCTGAGATCAAAATTTCTATTTTTAGATAAAGCAACATTCTTTCTGTAATTTCGTCAGATCGGATCCTCGTCCGGCGACATGTTCAAGTATCTGGACTGGCCGAGCCAGTCGTCGTTGGTTTCCATCAGGATCGCTGCGACGAGCC
>JAKOSS010000907.1 GCA_029777145.1 Acidobacteriota bacterium
GACGCAAAACACCGTCGTCATCTTTGTTCTCGCGACGAACGGACTCCGCCAGATTCATCTGCATGTACGGAATGTTCTCGTCGGAAAAGGCTTTCAGAGCCAGACCGACGGCGTACGAGGTCTGCGTGTCCGACAAACGCCATTCCGGCGCCGCTCCGCGAGTTTTCGCGACCAGCGCGACCGTCTTGTGGTCGGCGTTCACGAATTTCGAGTTGAACGCCGCCTTGAGCTCGTCGCGCGTTTTGCGGAACCGCGCGGCATCGTCGGTTTTGCAGAGGATTTCAGCCGTGCGGCTGACGATCTCAAGATCGTAAATATGGTACGCCGTAGCGAGATACGGTACGCCAAGCTGCGTGTATTGAGGTCCGAGCCAATCTCCGAGTCCGGGCTCCATGGTTATGCCGTCGCCATTGACCTTCGTCGCGAGATAATCCATATAGCGCGCCATCGCCGGATAGTGGCGCTTGAGGATCGCGACGTCATTGAACTGCAGATACGTCTCCCAAGGCAGCGTGATCCCGGCGCTTCCCCAAAGCACGCCGCCTCCTCCGCCGCCGACCGGAGCGATGTCCGCGAAACGACCGTTCGGACTTTGCATGTCGCGCATCGCAACCATATGCCGCTCAAAAAACTCGGCCGAGTTTGAAACATAGACCGCGGTCGGCGAAAACACGCTGATGTCGCCGCCCCATCCCATCCGTTCGTTCCGCTGCGGACAGTCGGTCGGAATCGACAGAAAATTGTCGACGTTCGACCAAACCAGATTCGACCAAAGCCGGTTGACCTTCGGGTTTGAAGTTTCGTACGTCGCCGTCAGGTTCAGGACCGAACTTATCGCCACTCCCTGAACATCTTCCAGCGGGAGCGGCTTTTCGATGCCCGTAATTTCGAGATACTGATAACCGTGTTGCGTGAACCGCGGCTGAAAGGTCTGCGGCCCGTCCTTCATCGTGTAAATGTCCTGGGATGTCGCTGCGCGATAATTCTCGGTCATCAGCATACCGACATTCTTCTTCGATTCCGGCAGGTCCGGATAAAGCATTTCCGACACCCGAAGCGTTACTCTCTGGCCGGCCTTGCCGTTCGGGAAAGTGACTCGCGGCACGCCGGTCAGATTTTGCCCCATGTCGTAAACGAAAACGCCCGGACGGACTTCCCTGACGCTTTTCGCCGTCAGGGTTTTGAAGATTCCCGCGTTGTTGCCGATCTGTCCGATCAATTTTTGATTCGAATAGTCGTATCTGCCTGAATTGTCAGCGAAAGTCGTGTTTTCAAGCGGAATTTTGACCGCGCGCATCCAGTCCTTTTCGTCGAATTTCGCCGTGCTCCAGCCCGCGATCTTGCCGTCGAGCGTCGCATCGTAAACCTCGCCGAGCTGCATGCTCCCATAAAGAACCGGCCCACCGTTGAAGTATTTCCAGGTCTTGTCATTCGTGGTGATCGTCGAGGCCGTGCCGTCGGCGTAGGTGATGACGAGCTTCGCCAGCAACGATTGCCGGTCTCCGAAATGATTGTGGATCGCATCGAAGCTCAAAACGCCGCTCCACCAGCCCTCGCCGAGCATCGCGCCGATCGCGTTCTCGCCTTTTTCGAGCATTCCCGTCACGTCATAGGTCTGGTAGAAATGCGTTTTCGGGTATTGCGACAGCCCGGGATTGTAATAGTCGTTTCCGACGCGTTTACCGTTCAAATACACTTCGTAGATCCCGCGCGCCGTCACGTAAAGCCTTGCGAATGCGATCTTCTTCGCTTCTGTTTTGAACTGTGTGCGAAGCATCGGCATCGAATTCCGACTCGGATCTTTGACCGCGAAGATGCCTTTTTGGCCGCCGTCGATTTCATATTTTCCATCTTTGAAAGGGAGATCCTGATAGAAAGGTGTGGCCGCATCGTCTTTGAACAAAACATGCCCCGGACTGCGGAAATTCGAGACGACGATGTCGGAAAAACGCGCCTTTTGACCCGGAGGAACCGCAAAACCCATTTCGCCAAGAACGCCGAAGGTATTGACCGCGCCGTTTGTGCCGAAGGGATTTACGGCGACCGCGACCGGCTTTGTTTTGTCCGCCGTGGCCGCGAAATTCCTGTTGCCGTCGATCGAGATCAGAAATCCGCCCCAACGGTCGGCCAGTTCGATCTTGTGCGGTTGATGTTTGTTGCCGTCGTTAATCACGGACGGCAAAATTTCGAGACTTGCGAGCGGAACATCCGCTTTGTCCGTATCGGTGTAGCCGACGCGATAAACATTGAACTTCGCGGGCAGTTTCGAAACGTCCAATTCAAACTTGATGTAACTTTCGTCCTTTTTGTTCTCAAGTTGGAAGACATTCTTGTTCTTGTCCATCAAACGCGGGTCATTCGCGCCGACGACAAATCCCGCGTGCGTGCTCCCTTCGGCGATCTGCTGCGTGTAACTGAGTTTGAAGATGGAAAAATACTGCGCGTATAAAGGCAGACCTTCGCCGCCGATCCATTCCGCGCCGTCCCACGCCGAAACGGAGGTATTCATCAGGCCCGTTTCAAACCACGAATCCGCGCTGAACTGTTTGCCTTTTTCGTTCCAGACGGTAACGCGCCAGATGTATCGTGTGGTCGGTTTCAGAGCGCTGCCGTTGAACGGAATATTGACCGCGTCGCCCGAGGCGACCTTGCCCGAATCCCAAACCGTGTTCGCGTGCGGATCGGTGATCTTGATCTGGTAGGCAGTCTGAGACGCACTGCGTTCAGTGGAATTCATTTGCCACGAAAAGTGCGGCGTTTCGTCATCGATCCCGAGCGGCCTTTCCGTATTTTCGGTCAGCAGCGAACCGAGTCTTGTTTCGGCGTGGACGATGAGGATCGTCGATAAAA
>JAKOSS010000908.1 GCA_029777145.1 Acidobacteriota bacterium
CGGTTTACCAAAATGAGCAGTGCAAATTCGAACAAGCGCCCTAAATCGCGTTGACGACAGTTCACTCTCAAGTTTCGCAACGATCTCCGCAATTTCCATGGTGAGGCCACGTGATAATGGTACTATCTTTGGTACTATTCATCAAATGGCCGGATTGGAAATTTACTTGGCCATCGGAACCGTGACGCCTTTCTCTTTCGCGAATTCGATCGCTTCTTCGTAACCCGCGTCGGCGTGGCGGATGACGCCCATTCCCGGGTCGGTCGTGAGGACGCGTTCGATGCGTTTTGCGGCTTCAGGAGTTCCGTCGGCGACGATCACCTGGCCGGCGTGCAGGCTGTAACCGATCCCGACTCCGCCGCCGTGATGGAGCGAGACCCACGTCGCGCCGCCGACGGCGTTGATCATCGCGTTGAGATAGACCCAGTCGGCGATCGCGTCCGAGCCGTCCTTCATCGCCTCCGTCTCGCGGTTTGGGCTTGCGACCGATCCGCAGTCGAGATGATCGCGCCCGATGACGATCGGCGCCTTGAGATCCCCGCTTGCGACCATATCGTTGAGTTTGAGACCGGCCTTCGCGCGCTCGCCGTAGCCGAGCCAGCAGATCCGCGCCGGTAGTCCCTGAAACTCGACCTCGGACTGCGCCATCGTCAGCCAGCGCGCGAGATGATCGTTGTCGGGGAAAAGATTCATGATCGCTTCGTCGGTGCGGTAAATGTCTTCTTTTTCACCACTTAGCGCGACCCAGCGGAACGGCCCCTTGCCCTCGCAAAAGAGCGGGCGGATGTACGCCGGGACGAATCCCGGATAATCGAACGCGTCCGTGACGCCGTTGTCGAGCGCTCGCTGGCGAAGATTGTTGCCGTAGTCGAAGACGATCGACCCGCGCCGTTTGAACTCGAGCATGGCCTCGACATGGCGCGACATCGAGTCCATCGCGCGTTTTTCGTACGTCGCCTGGTCCGATTTGCGAAGTTCGGCGGCTTGATCGATCGTGAGTCCGACCGGAATGTAGCCATAAAGAACGTCATGCGCCGAGGTCTGGTCGGTGACGGCGTCGGGCAAAACTCCCTTTTCGAGGATCTGCCAATGAACTTCGGCCGCATTTCCAAGCAACGCAATCGATTTTGCTTCGCCTTTGGCCGTGAACTCCGCGAGCCAACCGAGCGCTTCATCAAGACTCTCGGTCGCGAGATCGATCTGTTTGAGCTGCAAACGGCGTTCGATGCGCCACGGATCGACCTCGACAAGCAGCCCGACGCCGCCGTTGAAAGTGATTGCCTGCGCCTGCGCTCCTCCCATTTCGCCGAGTCCCGCGGTCAGAACGAATTTTCCGGCGAGACTTCCCCAACCGTTTTGCCTCGCGAGCGATCCGAAGGTCTCGTATGTTCCCTGCAGGATTCCCTGCGTGCCGATGTAGATCCACGACCCGGCCGTCATCTGGCCGTACATCATCAATCCTTCGCGCTCGTATTTGTCGAACTGTTCCTGCGTTGCCCAGTGCGGGACGATGTTCGAGTTCGCGAGCAGCACGCGCGGCGCGTCCGTGTGCGTGCGGAAAACGCCGACGGGCTTGCCCGATTGGACGAGCAGCGTCTCGTCCTCGCCGAGATTGCGAAGCGACTCGAGGATCGCGTCGAAGCATTCCCAGTTTCGCGCCGCCCGGCCGCGGCCGCCGTAAACGATCAGGTTGTCGGGATCGAACGCGACGTCCGGATCGAGGTTGTTCTGGATCATCCGGTACGCGGCTTCGATCAGCCAGTTCTTGCACGATAGTTCGGAGCCGGTCGGCGCTTTGATTTTGCGTGTCATCAGGTTAATTTCGTCCGAGTTTGAAAGTGTTTTGAGGCTATTCTATCGCATCGACGCGAACGCGCGGAAGTCGTCTACGGCAACCTTTGAAACGCGACAGCGAGACCGCGTGGGATGCTCGCGGAGGACGACGCATCGCCGTTGGACCAATTCTTTGACGCCGCTTGAAGTCGTGAATATACTCGACTCGTCGGTCAGATTTTGCGCCCCTGAGAGAGGTTTCATATGACATTTCCGAACCGCCAAAGATCGATCATTCTCGTGTCGGTCATATCCGCAGTTCTCGTTTTGTATGCCCAGGTCTTCCCGCAATGCGGATTGTATTTCAACAGATCGAAATCCCGGATCTCGCCGGTCAACGGGAAGATCTTTGAAAAGGCAGACATGAACGCCGACGGACACGCCGACATCGTGGGCCTCGTAGAGGACCCGTTCGACTCGAACAACCGGCAGAAGATCTTCATTCTTCCGGGAGACGGGCACGGAGCATTCGGCGCCCCGGTCCTGATCGACGCGAGGCCCGGTTGGCGGATGGACGACATGATCATCGGCGATTTCGACAACGACAATCTCAGGGATGTGATGGTCCGCTTCAACTCGCCGACCCGCGATCATCAGATCTACAGGAACAACGGCGGCTGGAGTTTCAGCCCCGCCGCGAATGCCTCCGGCGCGTTCAGCTCGACGTCAATGGAATTTCTTCTCGATGCCAACGCCGACGGCAAGGGCGACCTCGTCTTGTCCTTTGGAACCGGCTACCGGATTCATTACGGGAACGGAGACGGGACGTTTCAGTCGCCGGTCGATCTCGGCTTTGGATTTTTCATCCTGACGGGCGACTTCAACGGTGACAGCCGACCGGATTTCGTCACCGGAAACGGCGTCGCGTTGAACAACGGAAACGGGACGTTCACGTCGTTTCCCAGCGCGCTGAGCAACGGATTCGGTGAAAATCCATTCGCCGCCGCCGACCTCAACGCCGACGGAAAGTCCGAGGTCGTCACCTTGATGCTGAATCAGCCCGTATACGTCGGCATTCTGCGCTGGAACGGGACGAACGCGTTCGATCGAACGGTATACACCCCGAGTTCGTATTTCGAGACGGTAAACTCACAGGTTTTCACCGGAAAATTCGACGCGAACTCCTCAACCGATGTGATGGTCGTCTCGCCGAAGTCGGGCCGGACGTTCTCGCTCCTGAACGACGGAAACGGAACGTTTGCCGCCGAGGTGCTGAATTTTGCGTCGGCGGCGATCTTCGCGGACGACTTCGACGAGGACGGAAAATCGGACCTGCTGGTCGCCAGCAACGGGCGTTCGACCACCGGATTCATCGGAAAGCTGTTCTTCGAGATCAATACGACATATCTCAAGAATTCGTGCACGCCGTCGGGTCAGACCCGCTACGTCGATCTTTACGGCACCGGATTCAGCGATTTCGCCTCGTGGGATCCGATCGACGGAAACTGGAATTCGCGATCGTCCGTCACGACGAATCCGCTTCGCTATGCGGATCCGTGGGGCGGCGGAAGTTTCGGCGACATTCCCGCGCCCGGCGACTTCGATGGCGACGGCCGGACGGACAAAGCCGTCTTCAGAACTTCGACGGGAGACTGGTGGATCAACCGCAGCTCGGACGGCGGGTTCTTCGTCATGCATTTCGGTCTTCAGAACGATCGTCCGTCGGTCGGCGATTTTGACGGCGATCACAAATCCGACATCGCGGTCTGGCGGCCGTCGGACGGAAACTGGTACGTCTGGCTGACCGGTCCGCAGCAGTTCATGGCGCAGCATTGGGGACTCGACGGGGACAAACCGGTACCCGCGGATTACGACGGCGACGGCACGACCGATTTCGCCGTTTTCCGGCCTTCGACCGGTGTTTGGTACGTGCTGAACTCGAACG
>JAKOSS010000909.1 GCA_029777145.1 Acidobacteriota bacterium
GAGCGGATCGTTTACGCGAAAACGCAGGGCGACAAGAAGATGGTCCGCAAGTTCATGCTCTGGAAGACGAACAAGGAAGCGTCGCGCGAGTATCTGCCGTTCGTCGTCTACTACACCGACTTCAGTTCGGGACGCGCCGAGCCGATCGCGCGCAACATCATGCCCGCCAACACGGTCGAACAGGCGAACGCGATGTTCGCCGAGATGATCGAAAAGAATGTCAAGAAAGGCTGGGAGAAAGTCGCGTGATCGATGAGATCTTCAACGATCCGCACCTGAAATGGATCGCCGCCGAGTGGCGCGAGAACGCGGACCGGCTCGCCGATTGGGCGATGGAGCGCCTCGTCAACCGCTTTGATGTTTGGGGACAATACACCGTCAAGCAAACCGTCCTCGGACCGAAGGTCAGCGCCGTAACCCTTCCCGTAAAAGAACTTCGCGAGCAAAAGAAGGACTTCGTATCGCACGAAAAACTCGTCCGCCATTTCAAGGGACTCAAGGCCGGGCATCTGATCGGGCTTCATCTCGTTTCCGAGGAAGAGACCTGCAAATGGTTCGCGATCGACCTCGACGTCCACGATCCCGAGGATTTTCATGAAAAGACGCGCGTGAATTTTGCGGCCGCGAGCCGCTGGTTTCAGAAGATGCGGGCGGCGGTGCTCGATCCGTGCATTATCGATTCGAACGGTTTCGGCGGGTTGCACGTGATCTGTCTGTTAGATCGGCCGTACCCGCTCGCCGACGTGTTCAAGTATTTGCAGGGATTAACCTCAGATTGGAAGGAACTCGGACTCGCCCAGGCGCCCGAGCTTTTTCCGTCGTCGGAGCGCGTCGACGGGCTCGGAAAGTGGCTCCGAATGCCGGGCCGCCACCACACGCATCAGCATTTTTCGAAGGTTTGGAGCGACGACGATCCTGACGAACCGTGGATCGAGGGAATATCGGCGATCGAGCATCTGCTGTCGCTGCGTCCGATGCCGCTGCCGACGGTCGAACGGGTGAAGCGCGTGCGGCAAAAGCCGAGGGCGCGTCATCGGTCGGCGGTTTGCGTCGATCTCGACGCCGTGCTCGCAAAATACAGCGGCTGGCGCGGGGTCGAGAAGATCGGGGATCCGATTGCCGGAAGCCGCGAGTTCCTCACCGAGATCAAGAAGAAATACCGCGTGATCGTTTACACGTCGCGGATCAACCTCGAGCACATGCGCGTCGACGAGGTCGCCAAGCTGCGGGCGCACATCGAGCGCTGGCTGAACGAACACCAAATGCCGTTCGACGAGGTCTTTACGGGATTCGGAAAGCCGCTGGCACTGGCATTTGTCGACGACCGCGCCGTCTCATGCCGGCCGCAGGAAGACTCCGAGGCGTATGAGAGGGCGCTGAAGGAGATCTCGAAGCTTTGATTCTTTCTAACCACATAGACACGAAGTACAAATAAGAAATCGAGCCTGAACTCCATGTCCTAATGTGCCCGTGTGGTTCGTCTCGTGACCATACAAAGGACAAATGGGAAACCGACCCGAAACTCTGTGAACTATGTGCCTATGTGTTGAAACTCACAATCGACATCATTTCGACATCTTTTCGATCGCCTTGAATTCGTCCGCCGTCACGCGGGTGACCGACAATCGGCCCTGCTTGACGAGCATCATGTTCGCGAGTTCGGGAGTCGCCTTGATCGTGTCGAGCGTGACCGGGTTCTTGACGTGACCGACGGCTTCGATGTCGACGCAGATCCAGGAATCATCGTCTGCCGTCCGATCGGGATACGCCTCGCGCGTCACCTTAGCTTTTCCGACAACGGCCTTGACCGCGCCCGAGTGATAGAAAAGGACCTCATCCCCGACCTTCATTTCACGCAGAAAGTTCCGCGCCTGATAGTTGCGGACACCGGTCCACGCCGTGGTTTTCTCGTTCACGAGATCTTCGAACGAATAAGAAGTAGGTTCCTGTTTAACAAGCCAGTAGTTCATAAGAAAAAGTAAAAAGGAAAAAGTGAAAAGTAAAAACGGGAGCGGTAGCGACCGGCAAATACGCTCTCTGCGTAATCAGAACCACAAATCCGCAATCCGCAATCCCACATCCGAAATGCGTTATCCTCCACTGACCGCGGGAAAGATGTCAACGGTCGTCCCGTCGCCGATCGCAAACGAGAGATCCTTGATCTTTCGACCGCCGATGAAGATGTTCAAATGCTGCCGGACCGCGCCGGTCTCGTCGACGATCAAAAAATGCTCGCGCTCGCTGAGATTCGCCCGCAGGACGTCCTTCAGAGGCGACGGTTCAACGATCGGACACCGGATCGCCGACCGCCCGGCGAGTTCCTTCACCATCGCATGCAGATAGATCGTCGCCATCAAACAGTTCCGACCCGAACCGACGTGATCCGCGGAAGGTGGTTGCCGAGACATTCCCACGAATCGCCGTTGTCGGCCGAGAAATAAAGGCTTCCGCCGGTCGTTCCGAACGCGACGCTGCCGTCAGCCGTTGCCGCCATCGAATCGCGCAGGACGCAGTCGTAAACGTCCTTTTGCGGCAAGCCGTTCGAGAGTGCTTCCCATGTTTCGCCGGCATCCGTGCTGCGGTAAACGCGCATTTTGCCTTCGGGGAAAATGCGTTCGACATCCGCCTTGATCGGGATGATGAACACGCGGTCGGGTCCGTTGACGGCCATCGCGAATCCGAAATCCGTCGGCAGCTTGTCCTTGCCGATGTTGATCCAATCGCCGCCGCGATCGTCGGTTCGGTAAACGCCCCAATGATGCTGAAGGAACAGCCGGTCGGAATTCGACGGATGATACGCGATCTTGTGGACGCACTGTCCGAATTCGGGTTCCGGATCAGGCATGAAAGGTGCGACGATGTGTTTGTTCGCGGCTTCCCAGTTTTCGCCGCCGTCGGAGGTCTTGTAGCAACCGCCGGTCGAGGTTGCGACGACCCAATTTTGATCGTCCATCGGCAACACGGTGTGCATGCAAAGACCGCCGAATCCCGGTCCCCACTGCGCGCGGTGCGGATGATTCCAAAGCCCTTCGCAAAGCTGCCACGATTTGCCGCCGTCGTCCGACGTGAAAAGCGCCGACGGCTCGACGCCCGCGAAGAGCCTGTCGCCGAGCGCTGTGATCTGCCAGATCTTTTTGAGCGCGGTCTCGGTCGATTCGGGAAATTTCAGCGGATGCTCCATCGTTTCCCACGTCCGACCGCCGTCTTCCGATCGGCAGAGCATCTGTCCCGTCCATTCGGTGAACGGCGCAGCCCAGAGCGATCCGCCGATGAACTGTGTTGCGAAGACCGATTGACCGTTGAACTGCGGCTCGCGGCAACTCCAGCCGTCGCCGTCTCGGTCAAAGATGAACAGGCCCTTGAGGGTCCCGACCGCGATCGTGTTTGCAGACATAGAAAAGCACCGCCTATGATGAAAATATGTGCGGAAGGATATCACAAAAAGGCCGGCGCGAAGATTTCAAAGAATTCATCTACAGGTTCGATCCGCAGGAAGATCTCTTCCGGCCGAACATCAAACCGACGCAAAATGTGCAGATCGTCATCAACGATGAAGACGATGACGCGCATACGGTTACGGCCCGCTGGTGGTTCCAGAAGGAAGGCGCGAAAGAGTTCAGCACCGAGTACACGACGTTCAACGCGGCGGCCGAAAAACTCGAGAAGAGTTTTCTCTGGCGCGGCGCATTCCACAAACGGCGCTGCATCATTCCGGTGACTGCGTTCTACGAGTGGAACGTCAAGGGCGAACCGCCGCTCGAGATCGGGATGCCGGTTCATGATCAGCCGTTCGCTCTGGCCGGACTTTGGAGCAATTTTTATCCCGAAGGGGAACACCAGTTCTCGTTCAC
>JAKOSS010000910.1 GCA_029777145.1 Acidobacteriota bacterium
AAGTGGTCAAAAGATCTGTTCCGCACGCGGGCCGCCCAGCCAAAGGCGACGCTGATCGAGAGGATCGTCGCGGTGCTCCAGATGGATCTCTCGCCCGAGACGGCGGTTTTCGGCGAGCGCTCGGGTGCATCGGGAGCCGAAAGACAGATGCTTTTCAGCGCCGGCGACAACTCGATCGACCTTCGCGTCGCGAAGTCCGGCAACAAATTCGGCCTCGCCGGTCAGATCCTCGGCGAAGGATTTGAAGGCGGAACCGTCGCACTCGAATCGGAAGAGTCTTCATTCACGGCGACGATCGGCGATCTGAGCGAGTTCAGGATCGACGCGCTCGCCGCCGGCACCTACCGTCTGACGGCCGACGGCGCGACGAAACAGATCATCATCGACGGAATCAATATCGGTTAATGTTTCTTCTTCGGGGGTAGAGGAAACATGGTGAGAACGGAGAGGCCAAAGCGGTCTCTCCGTTTTCAGTTTGCGGCCGAGGTCCGACGGATCAAGCTGGGTTAGAATTGACTTCATGCGTCCGCGGAGCATCGCCGAAAAACTGGTCAGAACCAATACCGTCCGCGAACGGCGCCGGATCGTCGCCGGACTCGGGACGGAATTCGCGCGCGCCGTCGCACGCGAGTTGCGCGCGATCTGCTACGAAAACTGGACCAGCAAGCCCGAGAAGGCACGCTCGACCGCCCTGGCACTCAAGACACTCGCCGACAATTTCCCCGACAACGAGATACTCGCGAACGAGCGCTGGAATTTCGGGATCGCGGCGATCACGCGCGGAAAGTTTGACGACGCGATCGAGGCGCTCGACGCGGCGTCGCGGATTTTCCGGCGATCCGGCGCGCGGTTCGAATCGGCGAATACACAGGTCGCGAAACTGATCGCGCTGGCATCGATCGGCCGCTACGACGAAGCAATCAAGACCGGACGCGCCGCGCTCCGAACGTTCGCGGACCTCGGCGACGACCTGGCGGCGGGCAAGATCGAAATGAACCTCAGCAACATCGTCTCGCGCCGCGGAAAGCACCGCGATGCCGAAACCTACTGCGTTTCGGCGCTTTCACGCTTCCGGAAATGCGGCGCGAAGCTCTGGGAAACGCTGGCGCTGAACGATCTCGCGAACACATACTCGGAACTCAACGAGATCGCGCGCGCCGAGGAATGTTTCTCGCTCGCGTTGGCTAACGCGCGGGACGGATCGATGAAGGTCACCGAGGCCGAGATCGAAGCGAGCATGGGAAATCTCGCGATCTTTCGCGGCCGGCTCAACGACGCCTTGCGGCTGCTTGAGCAATCGCGACGCAAATACGATGAACTCAAAATGCCGCACCAGTCGGCGATCGCCGAACTCGAGATCGCGGTCGCATATTCCGAGCTCAATCTTCATCAGGAAGCGTTCGAGATCTTCGGACGGACCGCGGCGAGGCTGCGGCGTCTGGGAATGCGCGCTGAAGAGGCGCGGGCTTTTGCCGGGCTCGGGCGTTCGGCGTTCAAACTCGGTGAACTGAAAAAGGCGAACGCGGCGCTGAAACGGGCCGCCGCGCTTTTTGAAAAGGAACGCAATCCTTCCGAACGGGCGTCGGTGCTGCTTACCGAAGCCGAACTCGAACTGGCGCGCGGCGAATTGAGATCGGCGCTCCGGACGGTTTCAGGCGCGGCCCGTGTGCTCTCGCGGACCGGAAATCAGCGGGGATCGCTGATGTCAGGCTGGCTTCGTGGCGAAACTCTGCTGCGGAACGGCAATTGGAAACGCGCCGAGAACGAATTGTCGAAGACGCTCGATTCCGCTTCGGTCGCCGGACAAGGCAACATCGAGCAGTTGTGCTTGGTTTCGCTCGGCAGGCTCGCATTGTCGCGAGGCGACTTTCGGATCGCGGCGAAGCAATTTCGACGCGCCGCGTCGATCGTGGAATCGATGCGCAAACCGCTCCCGGCCGAGGAATTCCGCATGTCGTTCCTCGCCGACAATCTCGCGCCGTACGAGAATCTCGCACTCGCGGAGATCGGACTCGGAGACCTTCGACGCGCGTTCGAGGCGATCGAAAACGCGAAAGCGAGATCGCTTTCCGAATCGGTTGACATCTCGCCGGAGAACGTCGATTCCGAACTGTCGAAACTCTATGATTCGCTTCGGGAAGAGTTGAACTGGTATTACAGCCGGATCGGCCGTGTCGAGCGCTCCGAAAAAGCCGCCGTCGAACGCGCGATCCGCTCCCGCGAAAAACAACTCGCCGAGGTCCGGCGTCGTATCAGCGCCGTTGCCGAACGCACGGACGGGACGACGCGACGGGTCCGCGTCGATGAGATCGTCGCCAAATTCGACGGCTCGAAAGCATTGATCGAATTCGTCAGCTTCGGGGGGCGCTTCGGTGCGTTCGTGATCGCCGGCGGACGGATCGATTGGTTCCCGGACCTCGCGTCGGAATCAGAGATCCTCGACGATCTCGCCGGTCTGCAATTCCAGTTCGGCGCGCTGCGCTACGGACGCGCCGGCGTCGAACGATTTCTCGGGACGCTGAAACAGCGCGCCGACGCGTATCTCGAACGACTTTTCTTGAAGCTGTTCGCGCCCTTGACCGACTCCGTCGGAGACCGCGACCTCGTGGTGGTTCCGTCGGGTGCGCTGAACTATGTCCCGTTTCACGCACTTCGCGACGGTGACGGCTATTTGATTGAACGGCGCTCGATCTCTTATGCGCCGAGCGGCGCCCTCGCGGTCCGTCTCGCGAATCGCGGACCGTTGAAATTAGAATCACCGCTCCTGATAGGATTTGCCGACGAAAAGATTCCGCTCGTCGAATCGGAGATCGAAAGGTTGCACGGCGCGCTTCCCGGCTCACGAGTCGTAACGGGTGACGACTCGTCGTTCGCCGCCTACCGCGAGTTGGCTCCGCAAGCCGACGCGCTGCATATCGCCTGCCACGGCCAGTTCCGGCCCGACAATCCGATGTATTCGAGCCTTCATCTCGCGGATGGATTCGTCACGGTGCGCGACATTTGCGCGCAACGGCTGCGGGCGGACGTCGTGACGCTCAGCGCCTGCGAAACCGGCCTGAGCAAGGTCTTTGCCGGAGACGAGATCATCGGACTCGCGCGCGGTTTCCTGACTGCCGGAGCGGGTTCGCTCGTACTCAGTTTGTGGACGGTGAACGACGCCGCGACCGCGGAACTGATGACCTCTTTTTACCGCGAACTCACTTTGGGCCAAAGCGTCAGCCAGTCCCTCAGAATAGCTCAGCTTGAGTTTGTCGAATCCGGATCGCATCCATACTTTTGGTCACCCTTTATCGCCATCGGCGAATGATCCGCAATCGATTTGCGGCATTTGCGATAGGCCTTTCCATTTGGGATTTGGGATTGCGGATTGTGGATTGGGACGAAGGACGAGTTGGATTCGTTAGTCGCGCAATTGGAATCTGACTCAATTCTGCAAACCCATTTGCAGGTCGGGAAGAGGCGCTCTGCGCCCGCTTACGACGGAAATCCGAGATCCGAAAGGGATGAATTCGCAAGTTCTGAAGCCCATTCGATCGCCGAGCGGTAATCGCGCGTGAACGCGCAACTCATGCGAGTTGACGAACTCCCAAATCCCACATCCCAAATCCCACATCCCAAATCCCACCTCCCCAATCCGAAGTCCCCATTCCCAAATGCCATGTCGCGCCTCGCTCATTTTTTTTATCTACCTTGTC
>JAKOSS010000105.1 GCA_029777145.1 Acidobacteriota bacterium
ATTCGTCTGCAGCCCCGTCGGGTCGGTGTTGACCAGCGGGCTGTTCAGGACGTAGGTGTAGCGGTTGAAAGTCTGCGGATTTGCGCTCTTGCCGCTTGCAAGGAGCGGATCGACCGCCGTGAAGCGGCCATGACGGTTTTCGTACATTCTGGCTTCGGCGAAATCGAGGCCGGTTTCGATGTCTTTCTGGTAGCCGGTGAATTTCTGTTTGACGTTGTCGGTTGCGGGTTGATATGCGGCGACGGAGGAGCGGGCGCCGATGTCGGGGGTTATCTCTTCGCCGAACGGGAGAAAGTCTCGCCGGGAGATGACGTTGCCTTCGCTGTCGGTGATCATGCGGGGAGTGCCGAGATGGTCTTCGGTCAGATACCGCGTTGTCTTGTTCGGAACCGGAACCTGCGTGTCCGAGTATTCCGCGACCAGCTTTCCGGCGGAATAGACAAAGATCGTGGTCTCGGATGCACCTTGGGAGTTCCACGTGATCTTCTTGACCCGCTTTCCCTCGCCGTCGTAAAGGTATCGCCCGATCGTCTGACCCGAGGCATTTTTTACCTCGTACTGCTTGTTCTCGCCGTTGAAAATGACCCCGCGGTTGTCGCCATCGGTCGTCAGATTGCCGTTTTTGTCGTAGCGGAAGTTCTGATTCGCCGTGACAAACCGGTTCGTCACCTGATCGATCAAAGGAGTTGTGGTCGTCTGAACCGCGCCCGAGGTCTTGTTGAGAGTGTGATTGAACGCCGTCCTGTTGCCGAACCGGTCATACTGGAACTGCTGGACCCAGTTCTGCGCCGCGCCGACGGTCTCTTCCGCCTCGGTCAGGCGATAAAGCGGATCGTATTTGTAGTTCCGGACGATCGGATTCGCGACGCCCGCGAGCGTCATCACCGACCTCGCGATGTTGCCCGTGTTCTTGTTCGCGTTGACCGACCCGGACTCAAGCTCGCCGTATTTGTATTCGAGCTTCCAGACACTGTTGTCCGTCACGCCGACGCCGATCCCGATCTCGGTCAGCTGCGCCCGCTCGTTGAACTTCGCCGTCTCCCAACGGTTGTTACCGAGCTTCATCCGCTCGATCCCGCCCGATGCGGTGTACGAGAACGAATTGGCGTAGGTCCTCTCGGGCGCGTTCTCGTCCTTTTTGCCCCAGATCCGGCTGAGATCGCCGTCGGATTCAAATTCGCAGCTCAAAACGGACGACCTTCCATCATCAAGATCATCGAACGGCTAAGGGATTCCGAGTTTGACTTCGAGAATGGAAATTATCTCAGCATTTAACCGGCTTAGAGAAATGCTGTCACCGCCACATTCGTCAACTCTCTCAATCTGCCATTCGATGAACAGCGGGACATACCAAGAAAGTGCGATAAGCCTCCTATTTAGGCGACCGATCTCGGGTATTGCTGATAGCGCGTCCAACATCCGAGCACTTTTATGCAATTGGAAATTACCCTGCCGAAGCAGCCCGAGAAAACCATCATCATCCCAGGCTCGCTCCAACTCATCGATTATTGAATCTTCACTTAGCATCCGCCGAATACCCGTTAGTGTAACGTTCTTTCTGTAAATTCATTCTTGCCGTTGAGGCGGAACCTCCGAAACCGAGGTTTCGGAGGTTCCGGACGAAGCGGCGGGCCGCAGCCGCGATTGCAAAGCGCGGGTCAGGCGTGGTTTTCTTTTTGGTGACGAAACTAAAAAGGAGAAACCGCGAACATGACCCGCAATGAAGACTTTAGTGCAGGC
>JAKOSS010000911.1 GCA_029777145.1 Acidobacteriota bacterium
ACCGCGGTCCCCGCAGTTCGCGGGACTCGCAAGCGAATAAAACTGGGCGAGGTAAACTTTGTTGGGATTCGCGGGGTCGACCACTATTCTCGTGGTGGTTCCCTTCTCGGGCAGTCCGGAAGTATTTACGCGGTTCCAGGTCGCACCGGCGTCGGTCGATTTCAAAACGCCGCTTCCGAAGTAATTGTTGTCGCGGTCACCCATTCCGGCATAGACCGTGTTTGCGTCGCTCGGGGCGAAAGCGATCGCGCCGACCGAAAGGTCAACCTGATTGTCGGTCACCGGTGTGAAGTTCGCTCCGCCGTCGGTCGAGCGCCAGATACCTCCGGTCGCCCCGGCAACGAGGATGATCTGCGCGTCGGCCGGTGAGATCGCGATCTCGTTGATTCGGCCCGAAACATTGCCGCCCGGACCGGCTCCGGCAGTCGGCGTCGGACCGATCGAATTCCATGTCCCTCCGGAGCCGAGGTTCCCGGTAAACAATCCGCGGGCAATCGCATCGTCCCATGCTGCCTTGCGAGCGTTATCGGGGACGCGGTCGAACGGATACATGCGTTGGTACATGAACCAGTTTTCGCGGCCCTCGGGATCGTCGGCTTCGCGGCGTTCGCCGACGTCGCCAGATCGATCGTCGATGTCAGCGGAGCGTTTGACCGAACTCCAACCGAAATAACCTGCAAGCGCGACGCTCAGGCAAACACCGACGACAGCGAGTTGCCTTGCGCTGATAGAAAGAATTGATTTTTTCATAGTTTTTCCTCGACTCTGTGTGAATCGCCGGGACATTTGACCCTTGACGCCGTCACCCGGAATATTCGCGGTCTTAATAAATCAAACGGATTTTTAACGCGGTTTGGGTAACCGACCGCAAAATTGAGGCGATCTTAGGCAGGCAATTGCCGCCCGAGTCGATAGGAGGTTGTTTGTGAATGCTTTACAGTGTGGGCGCTTTCCGGGTTTCGACTGCCCGAATGGGCTAAGGATCGTTGGACCGGTCCTCGCCGAGGATCGACGCGTCGCTCCGACCAATAACGCCAATTTCTGTGTTGGCTGAACCCCAGAAAGATTCTCGCCCGGAATGCGTCAATAATCGCGCCGTTGTGTTTGGAGGAAAAGAGTATCAATACCTAATACGAGGTTAGGATCGGTTAGGGATCACCTGTTGGCCAGTCCGTGGTAAACACGATCGTAGGTCGGCACGTCGATCCCGAATTTTGCGGCTTCCCTAACGACGTACCCGGTCAGCGTCTCGAGTTCGTTCCGGCCACCTCTTATGAAATCGCTGTGCATTGACGAGGTCGAGTCAGGCGGAGCTTTTTCTAGTTTTGCGATTGTTGAATCGACGATGTCGTCGCCAAGTGCGACGCCCTTTGCGCGGCCGAGCGCGACGACCTCGGCGATCATCGTTTTAAGCTCATCGCGGTGATCGCGGATCAATCCGCCGTTGTTCGTGTCGTGAAACGAAGTCAGCGACGCGAGCGGCGAAATGAAGACGTATTTTCTCCAAACCGTCGTTTCGATGTCGTTCGAAATATGCGCATCGATGCCTGAATCTTCGAGAATCGCGAGAAATCGTTGCATCGTAGCCGTGTCCGCTCCGCCGCCAAACTGAAAGATCCGCATCTCGCTTCCGACCCAAACCGTTCCGGGCGATTCGAGCCGCGCGACGATAAAGACACAGCCGTTCCAAACATCTGCATCGGGAAAGACCGTCCGGATCGTCTCAGCGTGGTCGACGCCGTTCAGCAATGGCAGGATCGCGGTTCTCGGACCGATGATCTCGTAGTATTTTGTGATGCTTTCGCCGAGATCGAATGCCTTGGTCGCGACGATCAGAAGATCGACGACGACGATCGTCGCCGGATCATCGGAAACAAAATCGGGACGCGCGACCGATTCGCCCTGCGCTGTTTTGATCATCAGACCGTTCGCGCGGATCGCGTCGGCGTTGGCACCGCGCGCGATGAAAATCGTCTCGACCTCGTCCGATCCGGCGAACCGCCGGGCGATCTGTCCGCCGAAGTAACCGCCGACGCCGCCGACTCCCAAAACTGCAATTCTGAATTTCATGATATTTTTCGCGGACTTCGGATCAGTTGCGCCTTCAGGCATAACCAAGATCGACGCACTGACCACTGACCACCGAACTCTGACCGCTGCTGCGGCCGACTGCTTACGGCTTACTGCTCACTGCTCACTGCTTACTGCTTACTGCTTACTGCTCACTGCTCACGTTTTCCCAATCCAGTCATCGCCGGCGACGTCTTTCCAGCGGCCGCGGATCTCCTCAAATTCCGCCGCACCGAGACTTCCCTCGCCGACGTTCTTCACGTTCGCGCGAAGATTGCGTTCGCTCGTCGTGCCGACGATCGCCGTCGCGACGCCTTCGATCGAGAGCGTAAACCGGAGCGCGGTCGCGACCGATTCCTCAACCGTGCGCTTCAGAAACGGATAATCGAGCTTTTTCAGTCTTTCCCAATACTCGTGAAAATAGCTGTCGTCGGGTTTTTCGTCGAACCGCCAGACGGCGTTCGCCGCCGGACGCTTCGCGATCACACCGATGCCTTTATCATGTGCACGATGGATGTTTGAATCGATCGCCGCCTGATCGGCAATCGAAACCGAGGTCTGCAAGGTATCGAAAAAGTTTTGTCCGAGCGCGAATGCGGCGTCTTCATTGTCGCCCGAATAGCCGACAAACCGGCACATTCCGCGTTCCTGAGCGCGGATCAGACCTTCGATGCAGTCGGCCTGGCGCAAGATCTCGGCCGAACACGAATGAAGCTGTGCGATGTCCAGATAGTCCGTCTTGAGCAGTTTGAGCGAGCGTTCGATGGTCTCGATCACGCCTTTTTTCGACCAGTCCTCGCGGGTGAATCCGTCGAGCGCGCCGCATTTGCTGATCAGAACAAACTCATTTCGACGCGACGAGATCGCGTTGCCGATGAGCTCCTCGCTTCGGAAATACGCCGCCGCGGTGTCGATCAGGTTGATCCCCGAGTCGAGCACCGCGTTAAGGAGCGAACCGATCTCCGGATCCGGCAATCCGCACGAGCCGATCTCCCAACCGCCGAATCCGAGGGCGGAAACTTCGAGACCGGTGTTTCCAAGGCGACGCCTTTCCATGTGCGACCACAAAAACCGATATCAGCTATGAACTACCAGTTTTTACAAATTCCGAAATAGCTGAGAACGGATAGCTGCGAACTGATAACTTCAGCTATGTTCTGTCAGTTTTTACCTATTCCGATAGCTGAAAACGGATAGCTGGGAACCGATATCAGCTATCAACTATCAGTTATCACCTATTCCGAAATAGCTGAAAACGGATAGCTGGGAACCGATATCAGCTATGAACTCTCAGTTATCATCTATTCCGAAATACCAGAGCGGATATCTGCGAATGATTGACGCGGTCGGCTATCCGAAATCCTGGAAGCTTAGCGCGCCAACTCTTCATCGATCTTCGCCAACAGCCGTTCATCGTCAGGCTTGACGTCGGGCGCGAAGCGCGCGGCGATCGAGCCGTTCTTGGCGATCAGGAATTTCTCAAAATTCCAGAGAACTTCGCTCGGCGTCGAACGCACCGAACCGAATCCCTTCAGTTTTTCTTCAAACGCGCCGTCGTTGACGTCAGAATCCGGCTTGTTCGTCGTCAAATACGAATACAACGGATGCTGGTCGTCGCCCTTGACCGAAACCTTCGAGAACAGCGGGAACGTGACGTTGTAGTTGGTCGAGCAGAAATCCTTGATCTCGTCCTCGGTTCCGGGCTCCTGGCCCATGAAGTTGTTCGCCGGGAATCCGAGGATCTCGAATCCCTTGCCGCTGTAATCGCCGTAGAGTTTCTGAAGCCCTTCGTATTGGGGAGTCAGGCCGCATTTCGACGCGACGTTGACGACGAGCAGCACTTTGCCGCCGAATTCACCGAGGTTTGTCTCCGCCCCGTCGATCGTCTTGACGGGGATCTCGTAAAGTCCGTTTGCCATTTTGTTCTCCTAGATTTTTTTCGTTGACTGCGCACAACAGCGCGTTGAATCACCAAACCCAGCGCTCCCGCAAAGACGCGAACGCGCGAAGCTAATTCTTGACTATCATCATCAACCCGTCGCGAACCGCGAGCAGAATGTTGCTGACGCGCGGATCGGACGTGATCTTACGATTGAATTCATGCAACGCCTGCGTGCTCTCGTCGACTTCCGCACCACCCGCCGCATCCACTACCCGACCGCTCCAAAGAACATTGTCCGCGAGGATCGTTCCGCCGGTCCGCACCTTCGGCAGCACAAGATCGAAGTAGTTGGAATAATTGGGTTTATCGGCGTCGATGAAAACAAGATCGAAGTTCTCGTCAAGCGTCGGAATGATCTCCGTCGCGAATCCGAGCCGACCGTCGATCTTCGATCCGAGCGGTGATCGCGACCAATAATTCTTCGCGATCTCGTGAGTTTCGGGCTCGATGTCAAGCGTGATCAGTTTTCCGTCATCGGTCAGTCCTTCCGCCAGACAAAGCGCCGAAAATCCCATGTACGTGCCGATCTCGAGGATTCGCCGCGGCCGGATCTGCCGGCTGAAAAGCGACAAAAGCCGGCCCTGATAAAACCCCGAGAGCATCGATTTGTCCGATCGCTCCGAGTACGTCCGCTGCAAAATTTCTTCGAGCAGAGCGTCGTGCGCCGACGTCATCGCGTCGGCGTATCGCTGAATAGTCGTGTTGATTACTTCAATCATTATTCCATTTTTGATTTTCAATTTTCGATTTGCGATTGTCCTCATTGGAGACGTTTCGATGCCGGAATTGCTTGGACCGAGCGCAATCGCAAATCGCAAATTGAAAATCGAAAATCCCTTTCACGGCTCACGGCCCACAGCCAGCCGTCTCGCCTCGGCCGAGGACACGACCGGAACGATCTCGAAATCCATCAGGTCGTCCCAGCTCGAGGTCCACAGTTCGAACAACGCCGGGTCGTCGGTCTCCATCAGCTGGTAGCAGCGTTCGAGATCTCGTTCGATCCAGCTCGAAACGTAGTTCAGCCCGTCCGGCATCATCCGTCCTTTCTCGTCAAGACGTTTGTAGATCCCGGCCGGATCCTTGAATGTTTCGATGACCATGAACAGCATAAGATTCCAAGATTTCAAAATTCCAAGATTCCAAGATTCCATAAATGGAGACGACGATGGCCCGTCAATTTCGAACCCGGAGTCTTGGAATTTGGAATTCCGCAGGATTGGAATCATGGAATCCTGATCCCTATCTTCCCAAAATGCCGCGCGGATTCCATCAGTCTCAGCGCTTCGCGGGCTTCGTCGAACTCGAATACGCGATCGACGACCGGCACGATCCGATGCGTTTCGAAGAACGCGTTCATGTCCTCGAACATCTTGCGCGACCCGACAAAAAGTCCCTGAAGGCGGATCGATTTCATGAACAACGGGATCCAGTTGACCGGAGCGTCGCCGGCGAGAACGCCGATCAGCGCGATATGACCTCCCATCTTCACGGCGGCGATCGATTTTGAAAGCGTTCCGGCGCCGCCGACCTCAAGGACGTGATCGACACCGCGCCGGTCAGTCAGTTCCGAAACTCGCTTTTCCCAATCCGGTGTCTCGCGATAGTTTATCAAATCGTCCGCGCCCAACTCTCTGGCGCGAGCGAGTTTCTCGTCGCTTCCGGAAGTGATGATCACCCGCGCGCCGACCGCCTTCGCGATCTGGAGCGCGAAGATCGAAACCCCGCCGGTTCCCTGCAGCAGGACCGAATCGCCGGCTTTGATCCCGCCCGAAACGACGAGGCAGTGCCACGCCGTCACAGCCGCGCACGGCAGTGTCGACGCCTGCTCGAAATCGAGATGGCCCGGAATGCGGACGACCGCCGATTCATCAAAACAGCCGAACTCGCGGAGAACGCCGTCACGGTCGCCGCCAAGCGACGTGCGCGCCTTCTCGAACGAGATCTCGCCGTCGATCCAACCTTGAATGAAGATCGGACTGACACGGTCGCCGACTTTCCATTTCGTGACTTCCGATCCGACGGCGACGACCTCGCCGGCGCCGTCCGAGAGCGGCACGATCGGCATCTTCAGCCGCGGATTGTAAAGCCCTTCGACCATCCGCAGGTCACGGAAGTTGATCGAGGCGGCGTGGAATTTCGCGAGCACTTCGGTCGGTCCCGGCGACGGGACGTCGCGCTCGACGTATCCGAGGTTATCGATACCGAATTCGCTGATCTCGTAGGATTTCATTTAGTTAGCTCGAATGACGTCATCGAGATCGATCCCAGTTCGACGACATCGTTGAAGATCTCGATCCGGTCATCCTTCTCCCGCATCGCCATGAAATACAGGAGCGGCAGAAAGTGTTCCGGCGTCGGAATCGCCAACCGTATATCGTCGCCGAGTTCACCGTAATTCGAAAGGCTTTCGACGTCGGATGCGCCGACCAATGCTTTCAGCTTCCCGTTCGCCGCAATTGCCCAATCCGCGCCGTTCGAATTTCGAAAGTTGACCATGCGCAGGTTGTGGACGATGTTCCCGCTGCCGATAAACAGGATACCGCGTTCGCGCAAAACACCGAGCCCCCGCGCGAACTCATAGTGTTCAGCCGGCGATTTCCGCCGGTCGAGAGAGATCTGAAGCACGGGAACGTCCGCCTCAGGGTAAATGTGTTTGAGCACCGACCAGGTTCCATGATCAAGACCCCAGGATTCATCGGGCAGGATCGTATCCTTGCCAAGTTCAGCGACGAGTTCGCGCGCGAGTTCCGGATCACCGGGCGCATCGTATTCGACGTCGAACAGTTCTTGCGGAAAGCCGTAAAAGTCATGGATCGTCCGTGGTCGTTCCATTGCCGTGACGAAGGTTCCGTCGGTTTCCCAATGCGCCGAGACGCAAACGATGGCTTTCGGCTTGCCGATCCGCGCTCCGATCGCGCGCCACGTCTCGGTAAACGCGTTATCCGCGATCGCGTGCATCGGATTTCCGTGACCGATGAATAGGCTCTTCATGAATCAGTAGTCGAGAGTCAGTGGTCGGGTGTCGAGAGTTGACGCTTGGACAAGAACCAGAGAATTTCAGTCATCATAATCCGTCCCATTGACCCACGCCCGACCCCCGACTCCTGACTCATTTCTCCCCTGCTTTCGAGAGCAGGCTGTCGACCGAAATCGAACCGCCGCCGGCAAAGAACAAATAAAAGAAGACGAAGCTGTAAAGCACCGCCAATTCGCCTTTGTTGACGATCGGCAGGAACGCATTCGTCCCGTGCGCCATGAAGTAAGCGACCGCCATCATCCCGCTCAGGATGAACGCGGTCCAGCGGGTGAACAAACCGATCAGGATCAGAATTCCGCCGCCAAGTTCGAGAATGCCGCCGAAGGTCATCAGCGGTGAAAGGCCGGCGCCCGCATTCTGCGACGCCGGAAAGCCCAGCAATTTCTGCGAACCGTGCCACATAAACAGGAATCCCGTGATAAATCGCAGCAAACTCAAGATGCGCGGCTGCCACGCCGCAAAAAAGTCGTTCATATTTCTCCCCCCAAAATAAGTAATGATTGCCGAAGCCTCATGCCGCAACGGCCTGATTCCCGCCCCGGAACTTCAGAAGTTCTTCAAGATCCGATTGGATCGAGCGATGTCGGTCGTCGTTGTACCAACGCTGCATCTTCTCATTGATCGCCGATTTTTCAAGCCCCGCCCGCTTCAACTCCTCGAAATAGGCCTGGCCCGCGCGCGGTCTCGGCCCCCACGTCCCAAGAATCGTCAACTCTTCGGCGTCGAGCGCGATTAGCTTCGGGATCGATCGCGCGCCGTTCGTCAAGAATCGGTCCATCAGTTCCGGATTCTCGTCGCGCAGAACGTACCGCGTCTCGATAAGTTCGGTTTCGCGGGCGATGCGCTCGATCGCCGGAACCGATTGTGCCGCATCGCCGCACCAGCCTTCGGTCAGAATCAGCCAGATCATTGGTTTGGCAATTATACGCAGTTGTTCGCGCAATGATTCATCGAGGACGAAAGTCTTCTCGATCCGACGCATGCGATGCAGATTGAGTTTGGAAAATTCAGTCCGTGACTCCGATTGCTCGGGTCCGGTCGATTTTCCCGTCTTCAATAATTTCGCGATCAGTGCCGTATATTCGGCGTAGTTCATCGATTTTTCCAAATATCCTTTCATTTGCGGTTCTGTTTGAGATTCGCGATCTCTTTTTCAAGTTCGTCGATCCGCTCGTAAAGCGAACTCGCCATTAGTTTTATTTCATCGACCGTGTATCGCGGCGTGATGTGCTGCGGACAGTTCCAATCGAACGCTTCGACCTCGAAGACGATCGCCCGTTCGATCTTCGCCGTGTTCTCATCGTGCTTGAGAGCAGCGATCACTTCCGGATCGGTTGCGATCCTCGCCCGCGCCATGATCTTCAGCCGTCGCCGCCGAGCGTAATCCATCAGGAACAGCGACGCCTTGTCGTTTCCCTTTAGATTGCCGACGCTGATGTACTGCCGGTTGCCACGGAAATCCGCATATCCGATCGTCCGCGGACCGAGAACTTTCAGAAATCCGACCGGACCTCCGCGATACTGGACGTACGGCCAGCCTGTTTCGCCGGCCGTCGCCAGATAAAAACCATCCCTTTGCTCGATAAAGTCGATCTCGGCCCCGGTCAGTTCGACCTCGGCCTCGCTCGATGCTCCCGACCGCGAATACAGGTCCCGCGATCCAAATTCCGTTTGGACCGCCTTCACGTCGGGCGTGAAGGCGATCTTGTGATAACGCGCTGACATATTTATTGGAGCAGGCGCTGCCAGAATCCGCTGTGGCCGATCAGCCACCAATAACCATCGATCGCGGCTGCGCCAAGTCTTGCGATGATCGTTCCGAATGAATTCATGATCACCTCACACTCTGACGACGAGATCGTCGCGTCGCGCCCGGACTTTCGGTAGCGGCGCCAGCCAGTCGTTTTCGTCACGGTATCCGACCGCCGCGACGACCACAGCCGAATGCCCGTCGAGTCCAAGTATCTCGTTGAACCGAGCCGCGTCGAATCCTTCCATCGGCGTCGCGTCGATGCCGAGCATCGCGGCGGTCTCGAGCAGAAATCCGAGCGCGATGTACGCTTGGCGCGAATTCCAGGCCTCGATGTAACCCCCGTCGATCGCACGCTTGGCGGAACCGTTGATCACATTCTCGAGCTCGTTCAGCGAATGCCGTTCAACGCCTCGAACCTCGGCGATCCGATCGACGTACGCCGCGACGTCGTTCTGATCGAGGACGCGTTTATAGGCGAACACCGCCAGATGCGAACTGTCCGTGATCTGCGGCTGGCCGTATGCAGCTTCGCGAAGGCGTTCACGCACTGCCGGATCGGTGACGACGATCAGTTTGAATGGCTGCAGACCGAAACTCGTCGGCGCGAGGATCACCGAATCCTCGAGCACCTGCCAATCCTCTTCGGAAACGCTCCGCGTCGGATCATATTTCTTGACCGCGTAACGCCAGTTAAGCCGTTCCATCAGTTCAGTTTGCGATATCGTTGCTGTTGACATAATTTCCCTTCCCTTGTTCATATATTTGTAACTGTGCTTGATACAGAAGTGGTCAAATTTTTTTGACCTAAGATGTCGGCACCGCGACCGATCCTTCGACCGACTCGATCACGTCGCGCAGAGTATAGGACGCAAGTTTCTCCTGCACCGCGAGATCGATCTCGGCTTGAAGCCCGCCAAGCACCCGTTGGATGTTACGGCCGATCGGGCAATCCTGGTTTGGCGTGTTCGGATGCAGCGAAAACACTTCACTTGTCGAAACCGCGTTGAAAATATCGAGCAGCGGGATCTCTTCCGGCTTTCGCGCGAGGCAGGTTCCGCCGCACGCTCCTGTCTGCGAGACTACCAAATTCGCCTCGTGCAGGCTGCACATCAGCCGCCGGATCACCACCGGATTCGTGTTCACGCTCCGAGCCAAATAGTCAGACTTCACACGCTCGTCACAACTCCGGGCAAGCATCGCCAGGACGTGGACCGCGATCGAAAATTGACTGTTTGACGCCATAACTGTAACAAGTATAGTTACAAAACTTTGATCGTGTCAAGAGGTCTTTTCTGATCGGAAGAAATCCGTAAGACCCATTTAAGGACTGATGCCGGTCTAACACTTACAATCTGTGTTGGCGGAGAGTTCGAAGCTGATTCCAAATCGATTTGGAGCAATGGAATGGATTTCGCCGCGGATCAACGCGGAAATCGCGGATATTATCCGCGCGCTCTTCCTGATCCGCGGCTTGTTTAAGATTACCTGCCGGCGAGAATTTGCCGGAGTTCATCGATCGAATCGTCGGCGATCAAACGGAAGGTCCGGACACGCGGGTCGCCGTCAAAATGAACCGCCGTCGGTGCGTCGCAGATTATCAAAGTCGCCGCGTCGAGACCTTTGCGCCAACCGGGCTC
>JAKOSS010000912.1 GCA_029777145.1 Acidobacteriota bacterium
CCCGTCTCCCGACTCTTGACTCCCGACTCCCGACTCCCGACTCTCGACTCCCGACTCTTGACTCCCGACTCCTGACTCCCGACTCCCGACTCAGATTCTCTGTTCTACCTTCTCGAGAAAACGGTCGCGGTAATTGCGGCTCAAGGTGAGAGTCTTGCCGTTCGTCAGGACGACGTCGTAGTCGCCCGAGAACATGGGATGGAGTTCCTTGATGCGGTCGATATTGACGATCGCGGAGCGATGAATGCGGATGAATTTGTCGGGGTCGAGCCGCGATTCGATGCCGTTCATCGTTTCGCGGATCAGATGTCCTTCGCGCCCGAGGTGCAGTTTGAGATAGTTGCCCGCGGCCTCGATCCAATCGATCTCGTCGGTCTTGATGAAAAAAACGCGGCCCGTGGTCTTGACGACCAGCCGCTCGAGATATTTTCGTTCGTTGCGAAGATCGGCGAGCAGCGACGCGATCCGCTCGTCGATGCCGCCGCGTTTGCGGTTCATGATCTCGGATCGTGCACGCCCGAGCGCCCGGCGGAGTCGTTCGCGGTTGAACGGTTTCAAAAGATAATCGATCGCGTGGACATCGAACGCGTCGAGCGCGTACTTGTCATACGCCGTGACAAAGACAAACGCCGGCATCGATTCCTCGTCGAGCGAGCCGATTACCTCAAAGCCCGTCTTTTCAGGCATTTGGATGTCGAGGAAGACAAGGTCGGGCTTGGCGGACTCGATCGTTCTCACGGCCTCGGAACCGTTGCCGCACTCGCCGATTATCGAAACGTCGGCTTCATCGCGCAGAAACCTCCGAACGCGTTCGCGTGCCAGCGGTTCGTCGTCAACAATAAGTGCTCGAATCATCCGTCCACCGTCAATTGCCGATCGGGAAAGTGAGCGCGACCTTTACGCCGCCGTCGGAACTGATCTCAAAAACGTGGTTTTCGCCGAAAAGATGCCGCAATCGTCGGCGCGTGTTCGAAATTCCGACACCCTCTTCGATCGACGCCACGTCGCCGAACGGGACGCCGATGCCGTTGTCGGAAACTTCGAGATGAAGCGATCCGTTCCTGCGTTCGGCGCTGATCGCGATCGTTCCGCCTTCGGTCCGCGGTCCGATCCCGTGTTTGATCGCGTTCTCGACGAGCGGCTGCAGGATCATGTTCGGAACGTTCGCATCGAGCGTTTCGGGCGCGATCTCCATCTGAACCGTTAAACGGTCCTCGAACCGCATTTGTTCGATCTCAAGATATTTTTTGAGAAATTCGAGTTCCTGCTTCAACGGGATCTGCTGGATCTCCAGGTTTTCGAAAGACATTCTCAGGAGATCGCTCAGATCGCCGATCATGCGCTCGGCAGCGTCCGGATCCTTGTGGATCAGCTCGGAAACGGCGTTCAGCGTGTTGAAAAGGAAATGCGGGTGAAGCTGCATCTTCAGAACCTGAAGCCTCGACTGCGCGAGGCGCGCCTCAAGCTGCGACGCGCGAAGATTGCGCTCACGATATTTGCGGTAGAACTTGATCGCCTGATTGACTCCGAGGACCGCCCAATAGATCGCGACTCCGAAATGTAAATTGATGTAGAGAAAGACTTTATACGTCTCCCAATAAGACGAGAACTGATACCGGCGCAAATATCCGAGTTTCGGCAGGACGAAGGCGTCGATCGCCAATTGGAAGAACGCGATCGCCAGGCTCGCGACGACGTTGATCGGAATATTCGTTTTCCAGCGGCCGTCGTCGAGGGGAAATCGATTGCCGATGAACAGAATGAGCGGCGTCAGCAGGAACCAGACATAGCCCGAGAAGAACTGCCACGAGAGAATTCGCCAAAACGAGATCGGATTCTCGGAAAGCTGATTCTGCATCACCAGCTGGCTCGTGAAAAAGAACCCGAGCAGCGTCCAGATCCCGAAGATCGAGGCCCACTTGACCCAGCGTCTGTTGAAAAGGATGTCCTCGCTCATAATGCCTTTCGTCCCGCCTCGGGTTCGCAGCGGACGGCCGGCGGCACGCGCGTAGCGGGGTAGGTGATTGCCAGATTATTTGAACCGATCGCACGCGGCGTGGCAACTCTCGTGGGACAAGACGCGCGAACCGGGTGACGAAACGCGATCAGTTTGACGACTCGCGCACTCGTTCCTCGAAAAGCTTCACCGAGACCGTCAGGAAATCGAAGGCCGTGATCAGTCCGATCAGACGGTTGTTGTGGACCACCGGCAGACAGCCGATGTCATGATCGCGCATTGTTTTCAGCGCTTCGAGCGAACTCGTCTCCGGCGAGACCGTAACGAGTTTCGTCTTCATCACGTCCCGGACGATGATCTCCTCGCCGCAATGCTCGGTCAGCAGTTTCAGAAGATCGCGGTGCGACAGGATCCCGACGAGATTTCCGGCATCGTCCTCGACGGGCACGTGGCGGATGTGCTTCCAGTTCATCAGGCTCGCCGCAAGATCGATCACGTCGCCCGGCCTGACCGTGAAAAGGTCCTTCGACATGAATTGCTCGACGGTCCGGTAGTTGTCGATCCAGTCGCTCTTTTCGCTGATCTCGGCCAGCTCCCATTCGTGGATCGGCCGGTTCTCGTATTGATTCTCAAGCATCGCCGCCGTCACCGTCCGCATCCGGACATTGAGTTTCGCGCGTTTATCCATCGCCGCGAGAGATTCAAGCATCCACTGCGATCCGGTCCTTTGCCTTCCGACGCGCTCTTCGAGGATGTTCATGTACCGGTCGATGTCCGCTTGGTCGATCCCGACGCTTTCGAGTCCTTTCCGCGCACGCGGAAGCAGTTCCTCGAGAATCAGCCGCGTCGTCCGGAACGATTCGCCGTTGAGCCACACAATATGAGACTTCAAACCGTAGCGCGCAGTACTTGAAAAGTTGTTCCGTGCCTCGTCGAACGACATCAACTTCGTCACATCGCCGAACTCTTCCGGAAGCGCGATCATCAATCCGAGGAAGAACGCC
>JAKOSS010000106.1 GCA_029777145.1 Acidobacteriota bacterium
AGCGCAAGGACCGCCCCGACGATCTTCTCAAGCGTCGCCTCTTCGTTGTACGCCGGCATGATCACCGAAAGACACTTTGCTGCTGGTTCTGAACGCTGACTCATCGCAAAAGAAAGATTCTAGAACATGGAGTGAAAAAAAGCATTTGCAATCAGACTTATCCACGAAGGCACACGAAGTTACACCAAGAATGTTTTTTCCTCGATACGCACCGACAGGGCCGGGCGGGCCCCAGAAGTCACGCGAAAGAAGAGTCTTTGCGTGACTTTGTGTGTCTTCGTGGTTACAGATTGGATTGTCCATGTAGACGAATCTTCGTCGTTGTTTCTGCAATATTCTTCGCCGCGGCTTCAAATTCTTCGGGATCTTCAATATATTTGAAAGCCGACGTACTTCACCCGTACGACTAACTCACTTGGAGACTCACAACAAATGGAAAAACTCATCCTTCGTCAGGAGGTCTACGACGTCGTGGGAGCGGCGATCGAAGTTCATTCCGTGCTCGGACACGGTTTTCTTGAACCGGTTTATCAAGATGCTCTGCAGTTTGAACTAACGTCCCGCGTCATTCCCTGGATTGCCCAACAGGAACTGTCGATTCACTACAAGGACCACAGACTAAGCAAAACCTACGTCCCAGATTTCATTTGCTTCGAACAAATTATCGTTGAGATCAAGGCGCTTACCTGTCTAACCTCACGCGAGGTCGGTCAGCTGATTAATTACCTGAAGGTCACAGATCTGCGAGTCGGACTGCTGATAAATTTTGGAAGCGTCGGCCGGCTTGAATGGCAAAGATTTGTAAGATGATCGGCGGAATGCGATCCATGGGAGAGAATCCACGAAGGCACACGAAGTTACACGAAGAAATGCATTGGGGCCTGCCCGGCCCCTACCCAACAAAGTAAATCCACGGAAATCAATTCCTTGATTTCTTCGTGGTGCTTCGTGTGTCTTCGTGTTCAACCCCGATCATATCCACTAAGTTACACTAAGAAATGTATAGGGGCCTTCCCGGCCCCGCCGGCGCTCGACATATTCTGCAGAAAGCCACAGGTTTCTTTCTTCGTGTTGCCTCGTGTATCTAAATTCATCCACGAAGTTACACGAAGAAATGCATTGGGGCCTGCCCGGCCCCTACGCAACAAAGAAAATCCGCGGAAATCAATGCCTTGATTTCTTCGTGTTGCTTCGTGTGTCTTCGTGGTTGATTCTTAATCCTGGAATTCCCGGAACCACAACTCGAGCATAAGCAGCGTCCAGACCTGAAATGTATGATCGCGTTCGCCGGAGGTGTGTTCCTCGACATACTTTCGCACGGCGTCGGACCGGAACAGTCCCCGCGTGAGGCAGCGGTCGGACAGCAAGACGTCGCGAACGAAGTCCTTCATCTCGCCGCGGAACCAATTCCCGACCGGGACTCCGAACCCCATCTTGCGGCGGTAAATGACCTCGCCCGGAACAAGCCGCGCCGCGACCTTCTTCAGCAGCGACTTTGTCTCGAAGCGTCTCATCTTCAGCTTCTCGGGCAACGAGGCCGCGAATTCGATGACCTTGTGATCGAGAAACGGCGAGCGCGCCTCGAGCGAGTTCGCCATCGACGCAATGTCGACCTTCACCAAAAGATCGTTCGGCAAATACGTCATCTGATCGGTCAGCATCGTCGCGTCAAGCAACCCGTTGACTTCAGATTCGGCAAACCAGCGGTCGAGAAAATCCGACGCTTCGTGCCCGTTCTTCGCCGCGAGAAAATCGTCAGAGTAAAGTTCAGACTTCGTCTCGGGCATGAACGTCGACATCCAGCGCAGATACCGCTGATTGTCGTCGAGCGCGGCCGCCTTCAGAAACCGCTGGGCGTCGCGGACACGCGACTTGCGAAGTTCCGATGTCGGCGCCAGTCCGACCGGCGTTTCGATCAGAGCCTTTCGCAGGACCGACGGAATCTTCCTATAGATCTCGGCGATCTTCATCGCCGCATAGCGCTCGTATCCGGCGAACGACTCGTCACCGCCGTCGCCGTTCAACGCGACCGTGACGAACTGCCGCGTCTCGCGCGAAACATAATACGTCGGGATCGCCGACGAATCGGCGTACGGCTCGCCGTAATGCCGCACCAGCGTCGGCAGGATCTCGAGCGCGTTCGGCCGCACGATGAACTCGTTGTATTCCGCCCCGACGTGCTCCGCGACGCGCTTTGCGTATTTGAGCTCGCTGTAATCCTGCTCTTCAAACCCGATGGAGAACGTCTTGACCGGTCGATCGGACAGCTGTGCCATCAACGCGACGATCGTCGACGAATCGACACCGCCTGAAAGGAACGCTCCGAGCGGGACTTCGGAGATCATCCGCAGACGCGTCGCCTCTTTTACGATCCGCGTCGTTTCCTCGATCGCCTCTTCTTCCGTGATCCTGATCTTCCTTGAGAAGTCGGGCAGCCAGTACCGCCGCGTTTCGATCCGGCCGTCTTTCCATCGCAGCCAGTGGCCCGGCTCGAGTTTGCGGATCGCCTTGAACGCGGTCAGCGGCGCCGGCACGCAAAGAAAGGAAAGGTAGGCGTCGATCGCTTCATAATCGACGTCGCGCGGAACGTCACCGTGTTCGAGCAGCGCCGTGAACTCCGATCCGAAGACAAGATCGCCGTTCGGCCGATGCGCGTACAGAACGGGTTTCTTACCGACCCGATCGCGTGCGACGAAAAGCGACTTCTCCCGCTCGTCCCAGATCGCGAATGCGAACATGCCGCGCAGGTGATCGACGCAGTCGGCGCCGTACCGGTCGTAAAGATGAATGATCGCTTCGGTGTCGGAATTCGTGTAGAACTTGTCGCCGAGTTTTTCGAGGTCGGCGCGCAGTTCCCTATAATTGTAGATCTCGCCGTTGAAGACGATGACCTTCGACCGGTCGGAGTTGAATATCGGCTGCTGCCCGCCCGCAAGATCGATGATCGCGAGGCGCCGCATTGCCAGCGCGACGTTTTCCTTGACGTAGAAACCGTCCTCGTCCGGTCCGCGATGGATGATCGCGGCATTCATCTTCTCGATCACCGAACGATCCGCCGCGCGGCCGTTCGCGTTCACAAATCCGACGATGCCGCACATTATGACGCCTCCGTCCGACCGAAGATCCGCGCTTCGCGCCGTTCACGGGCCGCAAGCCTCACCAATCGCTGGTTCTCGCGCCGTTCCTGCATCAGCGTCCAGCCGACGGCGATGAACATGAACAGAAAGACCTGGATCTGCGTCCGCTGCCGGTACGCCGTCCCGACGTTCCCCTGAAAGATCGAATACGCGATCGTCAGCATCAGCGTAAAGATCAGGATCGGGATCGCTTCTTTGAGTTTATGTCTGACTGTGTACGCCAAACCCGTGAATATGAGAGGAAACATTGCCCACCAGACAAGCATTTCAGGCATCGTGATCGCCTGGCGAAGACTTGTCGCCTGCCACGGAAAGGGGGCAAGCATCAGATATGTCAGCCCGATCGGCAAAGCAGTCAACGCGCCTTGTGTCGTCGAGACATCGATATCCTCACCGTAGCCCGAATCGCCGCGTTTGGCGAGGTCCGAACGGCTCGCCTGAAGCCGGTCGAGATCGCCGAACTTCTCGAAATTCTCGGAAGCCGTCTTAAAGATCCCGAGGTAGGTCAGCGCGATCCCGAGAACCCCGAGCAACATCAATCCTCGGACCAGAGACTTGACGGTGCCGAGTTGGCTCAGAACGAGACTTCCCGCCACCGCCACGGCAACCATATAGAAGATATAGAAGCGCAGCGAAATGATTCCGCCGAGAGCAAGAATTAGAACAATCACCGCCCCCCACTCAAACCGCTTTTGTAACCGAACTACCATCGTCATCGTCAAAACCAACAGAAAGACAATCAGTCCGTCTTTGAGAAGCTGCCCTGACCAAATAACGAACGCCGGCAGGAACGCAACCAGCAACGCCGCAAACTTACCTACGCGTCGGTTTTGAAATACACTAAGTGAGCAGATGTAAACCAATGGTGAAGTCGCGGCCCCAACGACCGCGCAGACTGACTGGGCCGCGAGAGGATTCTGCCCCGTAAAGAGGTAAATGACTCCTACAAAATAGTTCATCCCCCATCCCGGTGTGCCGGTGCTTGTAGCACGCCTGCTGAGAAATTCATCTGGGGAGGCAATACCATACCAAAGATCAACGAGCTGCTTGCCCAACGTGTCGTAAGTTATCGCATCCCCGCCAAAAAAGGTTTGCAGCTCAAACAGATTGATGAAGACTCCAAAGATTAAGCGGGCAACAAGCGCACCTAAAAACAACTGAATCAGAAACGGGCCGTCCTCGGTGTTGCGCTGCAGCCAGGCGACGATCGGAATCGACAAGACCGCAACGACGATCACCGAGATAGCGCCGTCCGGAAACTTGACCGTCGCCATCAAAATCGCGGTTAGGAAACAAAGTAATGCGGGGATGCGTCCCAAACTAAATATCCTCCGGAAGATCGGGACGGGTCTTGTATTCAGTCAGGAACCTGCCGTCCTCGTCAAGGTCTTTGATCTCGGTCGCCGGGAGACCGCCGATCAGCTTGTACTCGTTCGTAAACTTCTTCGTGATCACCGCACCGATGCCGACAATGCACTTCGGTGGGATCTCGCCTCCGGGCGCGATCCTGATCTCCGACCCGACATAGCTGTAATCGCCGATGATGATCGGTTTTGTCATCTGCCGGTTGTGGGTCCACAACGACGAATTCCGTCCGCCGAGAATCACTCTTTTTCCAAATTCAACCCGGTCGGTAAAGTCGATCTTATGCGACGTCGTGACGACGCTTCCGTCGCCGAGAATAAACCGCGGATCGGCCGGCGTGACGATCACCGGATCGGGAATCGAATTGATCTCGTTCTGGCGCAATATCTCGGAATATCGTCCGAGCACGATCTCATCGCCACCCCGCAAGATGTTCAGGTGACCGATTCGGGCGTGTTCGCCGATCTTCAATGACTCGATCCGCGTCAACGCGTTGAGATGCCCGATCGAAACGTCATCGCCGATCTCGCAATGTTGCGCGTCGATCAGAGACAGGCCGATCCGCACCCGCTTGCCGATCTTGTAACCGAAAACGATCCGGTAGATCGGCCGCTTCAAGAACGACGGCAGAGGCATTATCCCCAATAGAAATAGTGTCCTGATCTTCCTCATCTGCTATTCGGACTTGCGTGTTCCGACGGCACACCAAAACGGCATCGATTCGCTGAACTTAATGTCTTCCAGACCGGCCTCGGTCAGCATCGATCTGATCTCGTCGCGTGTAAATCTGAATTCGAGCGGAGTTCCGAATCGATCCAACGCGTCGGTACGCATCGTGTAGAAACTCTTGTCGCGGTAGATCGAAAGCGGAACCGACTTGACGCGAAAGCCGATTCGCTCCATCAACTTCGCGGTTCGCGCGAACGGAAAATAAACCGTGGCGGCAATCGCGTCGCAGGCGAGATTCCGTGGACGCTCGGAAAGCGATGAAACAACTTTTCGCACGCCGTCCGAAGCCTTCCAAAGAACTTTGAACCAACCGGGTTGATTATCGAAGGCATAGTACAAGTAGATCAGGAACGGCGCTCCCGGCTTCAGCTTTCGAACGCAAACCTTTATGCCATCGAACGGATTCGGAATGTGATGGAGGACTCCGAGCGAGTAACCGAAGTCCATCGATCCGTCGGGGACATCGAAATCCTCGACCGATGCGCAGACGAACTCGCAGTTTTCATTCCCCGAAAGATTGCGCCGCGCGACGTCGAGCGCGTCGATACTCGCATCGACACATACGAGTCTTCCCACCCGGGGCGAGACCAATTGTGCCCATCTGCCGGATCCGCAACCCATATCAAATCCGCAGGAATCCGGCGGCAGCCGTTCCCACGGAAAGATAGCAAAGTATGATTCGAATATTTGGCGAAGTTCCGAATCGTCCAGCTTGGATTGATCAAAACGTGACCACTCCTGGCCAAATCCGCTTACGGTACGCGCATCGACATTTGCCTGCATACGACTCGCTTATATTAGCAGATGCTCAAACGGTTTTACTCTCGCGATGTGAAGAAACCGCGAATCGAAAGGCGTCGATTATCTTGCCGGCATTGGCCTCGAGGCTGTACTTCATGAGCGCGTCATCGGCGGCCGCCTTCGACAACTTTTGACGGAGTTGATGGTCATCGACGAGAAGCGAAATGCATTCAACCCACTCGGCGTCGTTCGCCGCGAGAAAGCCGTTCTCACCGTTCCTGATCACTTCCGGATTCGACGCCATCGGAGTCGCGATCGGCACGATGCCGAGCGCCATGTACTGCGCCGTTTTCATGATGAACTTGTGGTGATTCCATGGATGATCGGGCAGAGGCGCCAGTCCGATCTGAAATTTCCGAAGGTCCTCGACCTCGGACGCCTCGCTCCATTTTTGCGCAGTGTATTTGACGCTTTCGAGACCGAAATCAGTGCCGCCGATAAAATGGAAATCGCAGATATCCCTCGCGCTGATCTCGCGCAACGCCTTTTCAACAAGTCGGATATTCCTGAGCGTCGTCGGACTTCCGCTCCAGCCGACACAGACGCGGTCCGGCCTTTCAGGAAACGGCTCGAACTTGAATTGATCCGTGTCCACGACGCTTGGAACCTGCCAAACGTTTCGGTTGTGTTGTTCGCAGAATTCACGGATATGCGACGAATTCGCGATCACCGAGGTCGAGATCTTGACGATCTCTTTCACCTTGCCGAAAAACTTGAGGTACGAAAGATAGCCGTTCGACGGGCTTCGGTACGGAATGTAAAGCGGATCGTCCAGTTGATAGATGATCGGCTTTCTCCGGGCGATGCGTTTCTCGAGAAACGCCGGTCCAAGCAACGCTGCCTCGCGATAAACAAAGACCGCGTCAAAATCATCGAGCTGATCGAGAAGCTTGAGTCGTCCCGCATAGCTCCGGACCATTTCGAGCATCTTGCGTCCGGTATTTCCCGAGGTGTGAAGAATGCTCCGCAATTCCTTCGTCTCGAATGGCGCGTAAACCAATTCGATCCCCGCCGGTCCAAGCACCCGTTCCCACAGTTCGATGCTCCCGCGCTGCCCCGGCGAGTATCCTTTCTGACTTGGAACCAGTGTCAAAACCCTCATTTACTCTTTTTGCGGGTCCAAGCACTCATGTAAAGTCCCCGGCCGATCCATTTCCCAAGACTGTTGACTGCGACGGCTAACGCAAATTCGATCCGCCGACGGATCGTCGGATCACCTTGTTGCCGATTCACATCGCCAAAATTTGAGATCGTGCCTACCTCAAACCCAACCGATTCTAGGAGTCGGGAAAACGACGATGGATTGAATCCCTGCACATGAAACGGCGAGAACGTCGGCGCAAGCACTACAACCCAATCTTTCCCTCGAAGTTTCATATAGAGATTGCCTACAACCATGTACAACCCGTCCTCATTTGGTGCGTCAAGCCACAACACGCCGTCAGGCTTGAGTACCCTCCATATTTCTGTAAGCGTCGTTCGCGGGTCGAATAAATGCTCGATCACACCGCTCATCGCGACTGCGTCGAAATGATCGGCCGGAAAGGCGGCATCTTCCAGTGTGGATACGCGGCCTTCGACTCCAAAGCGCCGTCTTCCTGCTTCAATGAAATCGGCAGAAGGATCAACTCCTTCGATTTCCCATCCGCGCGATTTAGCCGCCCAGAGAATTTCGCCTGCCCCGCAACCGACATCAAGGAACCGGCCCTGCCGATCGAGGCGTGCCTCGAATTCGCTCACCAAAGCCAATGCGTTCCGCTTTTTCAATTCAACGTCGTGAGACTTGAAGTACTCATCAACATCGACATAAATCTCGTCCAATCCTGATCTGGGAATGGGCATCGGATTGGCAAAAAGATGCGAACATCGATTGCAACGGACGATCGAGCTCTTCTCGCCCAAACCTGACTGATGCGCCTCGCCCCCTCGCCAACCCACAAAACGATGTGAGTCCGACAGACAAACGGGACATGCCTGCTCAACGAAATTAAAGCGACTTGGATCGGACATCGCTTAACAATCTCCCGTATATCGACCGATATCGTTCTCCGGCGACTCGCTCGAGATCAAACTCGCGTTTCGCCACCTGCTCGCATTGTTCCCGAATTGAGTCGTCCTGAAGCAAGGCCTCCAGATGATCCAGCGCTTTTTCGTAATCGGTTTCCGAAAAACCGTCGATCACGACTCCGACACCGTTCTCGGTTATCAACTCGGCGACATCGCCGACACCGGAATTCGAGATCACGGGAACGCCTGCAATCAGGTACTCGGCGATCTTAGTCGGCGAAGACGAGAGCTTTGAATAACAAGGTTTGATGAACGATATCGCCGCATCGCTCGCGCAAAGATAACGCGGCACTTCCTGCGGTTGAACCTTCGTAATGTGGAAATCCGCGTCCGGGATCTTCCTCGCGTGCAGCAGTGTCTCAATTGCCGCGGGGTCGCTCTGTGTCAGGATCAGAATGTAAAGATCTGGGAAGCGCCTCTTGGCAGCACCGAAAAAGTCCGCCATCGGATCTGTCAGGTACCAACCGCCGAACGATCCGACGTAAGTGACCACGGGTCGGTTTCCGATCCCAAGTTCTTCCCGCACTGAAACACGAGAGGATTCGCCGGCCGCATTGAAGCGTTTCAGATCCACGCAGCACGGGATCAACGCGACCGGTCGCCCGAGTTTGTCCGCACCGTCCAAAGAACTCTCTGGAAAGAGTATATCGCGGGCCTTCGCCGTAAGTACGACGAACCCGTCCGACTCTCTGAGGATCCATCGTTCAACTCGTTTGACGACACGATAAATCGATCCGTTTGCCGGCCAAACGCCGGCATCGACATATTCTTCGGGGAAGAAACCGCGAACATCAAACAGCAGCTTCGGTCTTCTCTTCCGGAAGACGAACTTGCGCGCAACCGCAGCCATGACCGCCGGGACATGAACCCGCGCATGCAGTATGTCGATCTTTTCCCGTCGCAGCTTTCGCCAGATGAAGAACGCTCCGTTGACGATATCGAAAACAGTCGCCGGGGCGGACGGGCGTTTGTGATAAGTAAGATGATTCCACTCGATCCCTTCGGCTGCCAGCGCTTCTTTTTGATCAGCAATCGCGGCAGGTGTCCAGCGCTCCCGCGGATTGGGTTCAAAGGTCAGGATCGAAACGTCGACGCCGCCCTTTTGCACTTCCCGCAAATACGGAAGCACCTGCGTCTGCACGAGAGGTTCGCGCAGTCCGAAATAACAGATGTAGAGGCTTTTTGGTTTCACCTTAGCTTATGAGCGGCGACTGTCGAACATCGATCGGTACCAACCGACAAATGTTGCCAGATCGATCAACAGCACGAGCGACGCGACACCAACGAAGTTCACGGGGTCGATCAACTTTGCAAGCGGAAAGTCGTTCCGGTGGCGGATCATCCGCTTGAATGTCCTGGCAAACAGCCAAATTGGAAGGATAACCAGCCACCAAACCGAATGAAAGATCGCCAGCGCTGGGACCGGAATCAGCACTGCATACTGCTTCGCAACCCCGTAATGCCAATCCCACGCGCGTCCCGCCCGGGCGTTCACCTCTGAATACCCGACGAATTTCTGATAAGTACTTCGATAGCCGGCGCGCAGTTTCCAAGTGACTTTCGCTTCGGGTGCTATCGTCGACTTAAAGCCGGACTCCGCGGCGGCTTCCATAAACATCAGATCTTCGGCAGCGCGAAGGTCAGGAAAGCCGCCGACGGACTGCCAGACATCTTTGCGCAACATCATCGAAGCGACCGACCGTGCCCTGATCCCGTCGTTTCCGATCGGAGAAACGTATGCAAACGTCGCACAAACATCGAACCGGCTCCCGAGAAACGGATCAAACCTCCCGTAAATAATATCGACGTCATCCGTAACGCCCGACGTCAGATTCTCCAACCAATCCTTTGCGAGAATCAGACCCGCATCGGTCAACGCAATCCACTCAAACTGCGCAGCCTCGATTCCGACATTGCGTCCCCGGCCCGGTGTCGCGTCACCTGCCTCGATGACCTTCAACCACGGACGGGATTCGGCAAAGGAACTTGCGATTTCTACGGTGTCGTCGTTTGACCCGCCGTCGACAATGATAACCTCGTCCGGAAATAGTGTCTGCGCTTCAATCGACGCCAGAAGATCGCCGAGCGAATCCCTCTCGTTTCTAACGGGAATTACAAGTGAGACCTGAGGGCTCATCCATTCGCGGCCTTTCCGCGGTAAACATTCCGGCCAAATCGATAGAGCGGATGGGTACTGAACTTTGAAAATAGGTACTTGCGCAGGTATCGCGGCTTGAATCGACCCGCCGGGAACGTCGCGAATGCCTTCTTCGCCATCTCAGCGGCACTTCCCGGTTCGTTGCCC
>JAKOSS010000107.1 GCA_029777145.1 Acidobacteriota bacterium
AGACTGGATCGAGATCATTCTGGTTGACCGCGAGGGCAAGCCGATGCCGGGCGTGAGATACAGGATCACCCCGCCGGGCGGAAATCCCGTCGAGGGCCGGCTCAACGAACACGGCCAGGCCGGGCTCTACAACATCGATCCGGGGAACTGCAAGATCACGTTCCCGGATCTCGACAAGGACGCGTGGGAGTAGATGAATGGCGATCAATTATCAGGTCAAACAAGGCGATTGCATATCGAGTATCGCGTTCGAACACGGGTTTTTCCCGGACACGATCTGGAATCACGCAAACAACAAACAGTTGAAGGAAAGGAGGAAGGATCCGAACGTACTGCTGCCGGGCGACGTCGTTTACATTCCGGACAAACAGCTCAAGGAACTCAGCGAACCGACAAACGACGTTTACAAATACCGCGTCATGAACGTTCCGGCAAAATTCGCCTTGCGGCTGCTTTTCAACGGCGCGCCGCGTAAGAACGAGCCGTACACCTTGGATATCGACGGAAAGGTCACCAACGGGCAGACCGATGGCGACGGTTTCGTCAAGCTCTCGATCTCTCCGAGCGCGAAGCGGGGAAGTCTTGTGGTCGGGACGGGTGCAAATCAAACCAGATACGCGTTGAATCTTGGTCAATTGGATCCGGCGGATCAGATAGCCGGTGTGCAAAAGCGACTGAACAACCTTGGATTCAAATGTGGTCGGGCGGACGGCACGTTCAATCCGGAGACCAAAGCCGCTCTTGAGGCGTTCCAGGCCTACGCGGGTTTGCCGATCACCGGGGAACTGGATGACGCCACGAAATCGAAACTGAAACAGGAGCACGAGAGGACATAAGAGGACGGTCGAGATGTACGAATATGAACCGGTCATAAAAACTGACGATTTCAAGGATCCCGAAGAACTCGAGAACCTTGAACGGTTGTTTTCGCTGGAAGTAGCGCGATCGGTGCCCGAACGTCCCGAGATCAATCAAACGGATGTGCGGGTTTGCAACGTCGAAAAACTGTGGCTCGAGACACCCGGCCAAACAGGTCCTGAGGATAAATCATTCGCCGAAAGAAAGGACGTCCCGTCGGGTGATCCGAGTCGTTGGCATTTCGCCCCGAAAGTCGAAAAAGCCAAGATCTGCTGGGAGTTGAGCGGTCGCGAAACCTCAGACAAACGGGCGCTTGCTCACGCGACCGAACTCAAGATCGAGCTCTTCGTTCGAAACTCACCCGCGGCATTTTGGAAAAAGACGATGAAATGGGCCGCGGGGGAATGTCTTCTTCGTGGATCGACCGAATTCGACGGTCGTTTGGGAGAAGATCTTTTCCTGGCCGCGACAGGCAAAACAAAGGCAAGCGACGACGTCAAGATCGATTGGACCGGAAAGGCTGACTTTCCCGACGCAGTGGTGACGGTTGATCAATCACCGTTCAAGATCAAGCTTTCGATCGTCGAGGCCGGCGATGCCAGGCAGGTCATATCGCGTTGGGTCTATTTCGACGTATTGGTCGATTCGCTGGAGCTGCATTGGGGCGACTACGCGTCGCTGCCGCCGGTGCGAGCCGACATCACGGACGCGCATAATAAAGTGAAAGTTCTCGGCGACCGGACCGATCCGATGAACATCAAGAAAGGATATGAAGAACTGATCCTTGAGAAGCTTAAGTCCGATCACGCGGAGCCGGTTGACGGCGTTGTGCACGAGGTCAAGCTTCAGAGCAACGTCTTCCCGTTCCAGAAGAAAGGCAAGAAGGACAACGTCGAATCGTTTTTTTCGAATTTCGACTATCAGCAGTACGAAGCGCTTTGGGGTAACGGAACTCGAATCCCGTTGGTCGTGCGCGCGTGGATCAAAAAGTCGACCGCCGACAGGACAAGGCCAGCCGATGACGCGGGCGGAAAGACCGATCAGGTGCCCGAGGCACTCGGAAAATCAAAGATCCTTTGGGATTGGGAAGAGAAGCGGGTTGATCGATGGAAGCAGGCGATAAACGGAACGACCGCACCGAAGACGGATCAGTTTCTCACCGATGCGTATCGAAAGAGTGACCCGCTGAAGCCTGTTGCGAAGTCAAATTGTCCGACCGACTTTGGCGGCAAGCACGGCGACTATCACGACGCAAAGCTGGTTTTCCCGACTCAGCCCCAAACGCCTGAGTTCCCGAACAAGGTCGAGAAAAGCCACGGGCGCAAATGGTCGTCGTTGAGCGAATTCGGATCCGATGGGAAGAAGGGTGAAAGTGCTGCCATCTTTCAGCCTTCGCGATTCGCAGGCGACGCTTACAAGATCAAGGGCTATCTACATTTTGATCGGTATGTGGACGACGAGAACGACATTCAGGCGCCGCCGCCGGTGCAAACAAAAGAATGTGAGTTCAAGGTGTTTCGTCAAATAAAACTCAATTCACTGCTACGCGGAAATCCCCACGTGCCCGCTGCAACTCTCGACAACGCCGTCAAGACCCACTATTTGAAAGAACTCGATATGGACGTCGAGATCAACCCGATTCCCGTTGACAACGGCGCGTACACGAACGCGCTTAAGGTCGCGGTCGGCCGGGTTTGTCGCAAAGAGCATTTCGTCAACGAGCTGGATTCGTATCCGCTGGCCTCGCTCGTGTGCAGGTTTGCACTCGACCAGGCACCGGCGGACGGATCGGCCGGCGCCGTATTTCGCGATTGGACGGACGCCGAACGCGACGTCAAAACGCTTTTCGAGAACAGCGCGATGCGGGTCGTGAAGGATGCTTCGGCGGAGCTCCTGGAAGAGGACGTTCATGGGTTGAATAGCGGAAATACCGGGACATTGCTCCGGATAGACAATAAACGGGTCGTACTGTTTCCACCGAACGCCGGACTCGTCAAGAGCGAGAATATTCTTGGAACGTTTTCAAACGCACCCGATGTGATCGAATTCAACTCGAGTGCCAGAAGTTGCTGGGGACATCAGATCGTCATCACGTCGAAATCGACAAAGGACGACAAAATCTACAAAGAGGCGATCAAGGTTGTTTTTCCGGGGAACCGGGAGGTGGTCGTATCCTATTCGGACAAGTCCGGCTTTGGAAGGACACTCACCGCGGTTCTCCCCGAATCCCAAAAGGGCCCTCTTAGATCGGCGTTTTCACTGGCAATGACCGCGCACGACGAGAAGACGCCTTTCAATATCACCATCAATGCCCGGACCGATTCGACGAATGCCCAAACTCGTCACGATAATTTGAAGGATTTCTTGGAAACACTCTTTACCGACGACAATATCGTCGATCGCAAACCGTATTGCGATAAGCTTCTGACAAAATTGAAGACGACGTATATCCCGGACCGGCTTGCTAATTATCAGAAACGGCTCGGCTTGCTGCTGGTCGGCGAGATCGTCTGGGAATACGCGAAACAGCGTCATGCCGATCTCGAGGGAATTTTCCTTCTTCACATTCCGGGCTTGTACAAAGGCTTCACCCTCGGGGCCAGTGACGCTTCGACGCCGGCCAAGATGCCAAAGGTTCAGGGCGCCGTGTATCCCGAACTTACCGGCGACACGAACAGTAATCCCTACAGAGTCCGCGACCGGGCGGTCGCCTACGTCGCGACCGTGCCCGACGATCAATCGGACGGCCTTGAAACGAAGACGCCGGAATCGATCATCAAGCACGAATTGGCGCACGGCCTCTTCCTGCCGCACGCGCCGTTCAAAACGAAGAACACTCCTGGCCCGAAAGGCTTCTGTCACGTCAAAGACGATGACTGCCTGATGAACTATGACCTGGCGTCGGAGAACTTCTGCGGTTTTTGCATTCTGCGCCTTCGGGGTTGGAACTGGAGGGCGTCGGTGTCACAAAGCGTGATCAGCGTCAAGGTTCTCGACGGAAATGATGTTACTTATTTGACGGCCAACGGCGTCCAGTATGTCAATCTGCCCAAGGAAGGCAAATGGGCCGAACCTACGGTCACGGGAAATATCGATAGGTTGAGTCGCAAAGTGCGTGTGAAGGTCGAATTCGACCCGAACGTGACCGGCGACAAATGCTTCATACAGGTATACGGTCACCAAAACAACTCGGTGTATTCCGAAGACGAGAAAAAACGGAAGCCATCGTTCAATATCAAACAGGAGGCCGCGGAGGATTCATTTGGGCAATTCGACCGGCTCGTCGGTGAGCAGATCGAAGGCACACGCGGTCCGAACAACAGCTACATAGGCGAGGTTGAACTTTCGCCGGCTGTCGGTGACCGATACAAGATCGTGGCCTGGGGTGAAGATTGCATTCAGTGTGAGAGTCTCGAGATAACCGCCTGGCGTCTCATATATTACTCAATCGTCGCGGCGGGAAACTCACCGCACTCGGTTCCAGCGTTGACATTCCGGCAGACGCTTGAGCAGACATATCATACTGAGTTCACGAAGTTGGTCCACTTGGGCGACATGGCAATGGCCCAACTCAATCCGGACCCGCTGACGACATACGTCGACCCGATCATGCCTGCAGATTTCGCGAACTTGGTTGAACAAAAGGCAAATGATCAGACCACCAATTATCCGACCAAGAAATACAGCGAGTTTGCGCCCCATCTGATACAGTTCGTGTTTACAGACCAATTGGCTTCGCCACTTGCGAATAAGCCGACGCTCCCGTCACCTCCGGTTTCGATCGGAGCGCCGCACCCGAACGTCCGAATACCGGTGCAGCTGAGTCCTCCCCCGGCGACCGATCCGACCGCAGATATGCGGAAACCTCTGTGGATCGGATTTGGAAAGGCACTAGTGGAAGGAAGCAAAGCGACGGTGCCCAACAATACCTGGTTCATCAAGGCTTGGGTGGAGTACCCGGATAACACGATTCAGACGATACCGGAGGCGAACTGCACCCCGGTGGTGGATCCGCTCATTCCGGGGCTTTACCGCGAGATCGATGTCCAGGTCAACAACCTCGTTCCCCATCAGCCGACCGGACAGATAAAGGTTGAGGCGATCTTCGTGAATCGGATGGTATTGGGAATGGCCAGACCGGCGAATAAACGTGGCATCATCATTCTGCCGGCCCGCTGGAATTTTCAGGTCAAGTCCCATGCGAGCCAGATTTCAGCTGGAATCCATGAACTCGGACATGCGCTGGGAATGGTGCCCGTACCGAATGAGACCGGTCTCGATACGCATGCGACGCATTACAAGTCAGACGGCGATCATTGCTGGATCGGTTTGGTGAAACAGGCCAGTGATTCGCTAT
>JAKOSS010000108.1 GCA_029777145.1 Acidobacteriota bacterium
ACTTCGGTCACGTTCGGCCCTTTGACCGGATCGGGGCTGCTGTCCCGATCGGCGAGCAGGTCGTCAATGTCCTCGGACATCTGATCCTGAATACCGGCGCCGGCGACTGCTTTCATGTCGGCAAGGTAGAGGTCCGCAATCTGTCGCCCGGTCTTACCGGCCATGGACCCTCTTCTGCCGAACGCAGCCGCGATCTTGGCTTTCGCCGCTTCGACCTCGTTCGCGTCCATCGTATCGTCAAGTACGTTCTCGGCCGCGTCGGTCAGAGCCTTGACCAGCTCGTCGGCAGACGCCTGGTCGAGCGCCTGATCGGGCGGGGTTGGCCCCGGAACGGCGGGCACCTCCGTCGGCTGCGGTGCGAATTGGAGCATCGCCGGTATCTCAATGACGCTCCCTTTCAGCACGTCGCCGAAACTCGCCATTCCGGCACTGGTTGCCGCCGGGGCAATCAGTAGGATGGTCAAAACCGACAAGGCCAATGTCGCGATCGTCGCGCGTCGCCAGACCGTCCCCGGCACTCTCGAATTTGTCTTCGTAAATTTCATTTTCTTGTCCTCTCTTGCTTGGCCGCCTGGTCAACGCCAAACGATCTTTCCTATTCCTGTGGTCAACCTGAGCGGGAAATCCGACCCCGCCGGCGACGCGCCTCTTGTACCGCCTGTCAGTTGCCGCGTCGGATGGATCTGTACCTCGGGCCCCGGTAGTTGATGTACTCCGCCCAAACCGCGTCCGGATACCGTACTCCCGAGACATATCCGGCAAAGACCTCCGCGACAAAGGAGTAGACCGAATCGCAGGCCCGCGGAGAAACCGACTGGCAGCTGTTGCCCGGCTTCCTGCCGCTCAGGCTGTAGTAAAATTCGCCGGCTTCGCGTTCGTGCAATATTTCGCCGATGGCGCTCAGTACGACTCCGCGAAGTTTGAGATTCTTGTTGTAGCGGGAATAGTCCGCGTCGTCCCATTCCGGGAAGATGATCGTCGCCCGCGGCTCGAAGGCCTCCGTCCGGGCAAGGATCGTCGGGCTGGAATAGTTTCCGGACGCGGTAGGTTTCGGCGTCCGAATCACCTCTAACCCGTTGGGGATGTGGATATACCGCGTTTGAAGCAAAAAGACGGCTTCCCGTGTGGCGCAGTCGAAGGTGTCGTACCAGATACTTATCGAACGCAGGTCGTTCTTGATCGAATCGGGATAGAGCAGCGGCTTGTAAAATTGCCGGTAGAACGAGGAATCCAGGGAGATGACGTTCGCCTGCCCCCATCTGGCCCTCGGGTCCTGACAGCTGTTTCGCACTTCCCTATCAGCCCGCTTCGCAACGTTAATGAACTTTTTGTACAACTTGTCGCACGCCTGCGCGATCGCGACCTTGTCCCTGTCGGACATCCCTATCTCAGGCGACGGCACCCTGTTGCCAAAGGGAAGGCCCTGCTGTCTCCAGTCATACTGACATTGGGCGGCAGCGGCCTGGGCCGATCCCAAAAGAGCGAGCGCGCAACCGAACATCAGAATTGCGAGTTTCAGTTTTCGTGAAAGAGAATTCCCGTCGTACTTGCGGTTAGTGGTCCTCATTGATTTCATATCTTCTTCTCCATTCGCCGGAATTGACCGGACACTTACCTTTTTTGTTGTGATTTGTCTCTACCTAGATAAACGGAGACCTCGGGCGGAACGTATCATTGCCCCCCGAATTTTCCTGAGGTTGGCTTTGGTCTATAATGGAAGGCATCAATAAACAAAAGGCGGATAATGAATGAACAGCGGTGACTCACATCTGGTTACACGACTGCTTGTTCAATGGAGCGGCGGCGATGATTCGGCTCTCGACGAGCTGATGCCGGTCATTTACGACGAGTTGCGGCGGATGGCGAAGCGATATATGCGGCGGCAGGATAGCGACCGCACGATGCAGACCACGGAGTTGATCCATGAAGCCTACCTGAAACTGGCCGGCAATCAGGAAAAGGGATGGAAGAACCGCGCGCACTTTTTCGGAGTGGCATCGAGCGCGATGAGGCACATCCTGGTCGACTACGCGCGATCGAAGCAAAGCCAGAAGCGGGGCGGACCTTTGCATAAGATCACGCTCGCCGAAAGTCTGGTCCCTTCGAACGAACGCTCCGACGAGATCGTCGCCCTCGACGAGGCGTTGTCAGACCTGGCGCGACTGGACGAGCGCAAAGCACGCGTCGTCGAGATGAAGTTTTTCGGCGGCCTGAACTTCGAGGAGATCGCCGAGGTGCTAAGGGTCTCGGTGATCACCGTCAAACGCGACTGGAGCTTCGCGAAGAACTGGCTCTTGAAAGAAATCTCCAGACGATAGGACCCATGGATCCTGAAAGATTCAAAAGGATCGAGGAGATCTACCATGCCGCACTGGAGGTAGATTCCAAGGAACTCGCGTCGTTTCTCGATCGTGAATGCGGCAGCGACCTTGAGCTCGGAAACGAGGTCAAGACGATGCTGCAAGTCGAGCGAAGCCCCCAAAGTCTGCTCGATACGCCCCCGGACGACATCGCCGCCGGTCTGTTCTCAGAGCGGCGGGACAGCAACAAATTTCTGGACAAGAAGGTCGGCCGATACGAGATCGAACGGATCCTCGGCGAGGGCGGTATGGGAACCGTATTTCTTGCCCGTGACTCGCGGCTCGCGCGTCCCGTCGCGTTGAAGATCCTGCCGGTCGAGATGGTCGCGAACGACGACCGCGTCCAGCGGTTCATGCACGAGGCGCGGGCCGCGTCCGCGCTCAATCATCCCCATATCCTCACGGTTTACGAGATCGACGAGGCGACCGCCGAAAACGGCGAGGTCATCCATTTCATTTCGACCGAGTTCGTCGACGGCAAGACGCTCGACGCGCTGATTCACGACGACCGGGCGCAGCCCGCCGATCTGCTCAGATATCTTTCGCAGGTCGCGAGCGGCCTCGCGAAGGCGCATTCAGCAGGGATCATCCATCGGGACCTCAAACCCGACAACATCATGGTCACCCGCGACGGCTACGCGAAGATACTCGATTTCGGGCTGGCGAAGCTCACCGACACCGAGACCGCGCTTGGTGAGTTGCAGAAACACAGGTCGCGACCGGGAGTCATTCTGGGAACGCTCGGATACATGTCGCCCGAGCAGGCCCAGGGACGGGCCGAAGTAGACGAACGCTCCGACATCTTCTCGTTCGGCTGCATCCTCTACGAGGCGATCACCGGACGAAAGGCATTCGAGGCCGAAACGACGATCGATTCCCTCCACAAGATCATTCATGGCCATCCGGCGCCGATCAGTGCGTTCGGCGCGAGCGTTCCGGACAAACTCGCCGCGATCGTCGACAAATGCCTCGCCAAGGATCCGAACGAGAGGTTCCGCGACGCCGGCGAGATCGCGGAATTGCTCAACGGCATCCCCGCGGAACTGCTTGGCCGGGTGCCGCAACGGTCCGAGCGGTACGGCTCGCGAAATTCGGCGCGAGCATCCGCCACGCGACCTTCGAGATCGCGCAGCACGTCGGGCAGCCGCCGACAGGTTACGGTAATGCTGATCGACGCCTCGGCTATTTCCGAACGTTACGAGGACCCGGATCCCGAAATCACTTCATCGATCATGACCGGCCTGCGTGAACTCGTTTACGACGTGACGGCCGCCGGTGGGGGAAAGATCGGCGAACGCCTCGCCGACACGTTCCTCGCCGTTTGGGGAACCGAGGCGATCCGCGAGAACGATCCGGAAATGGCGGTCAGGACGGCGTTGGAACTCAAGGCCCGAGCTAACGATTTTATCGACGGACGATCAATTGAAATGCCCGGACACGACGACCGCCGCGACTGCCTTCTAAAGATCAGCATCAGCACCGGCACCGTGTTGATCGGGAATACGCGCGACACCGGCGAATTCATGACGACCGGTACCGCGGTCAATGCCGTGAAGCGGCTGGTCGCGGATGCCCGGCCCGGCGACATTCTAGTCTCGCACGATACGTACCGGCACATTCGCGGCTTGTTTCAGATGCGGAGAATCGACCCGAACGGTGCCGGAGACGTCAGCGGAAGGATGCGCCGAACAAATATCTACTCGGTCATCGCCGTCAAACCGCGCGTTTTCCGGACCGAGGCGCACGGCGTCGAGGATACCGAAGCGCAGATGGTCGGCCGCGACGCCGAGATCGCCAAACTGCTCGACGCGCTCGAATCCGTGAAAGAGACCGGCCGACTGCAGGTCTTCACGATCGTCGGCGAAGCGGGCTTGGGCAAATCGCGCGTCCTCTTTGAATTCTACGATCAGGTCGATCTGCTTCCCGACAAGTTCGTAGTCTTCAAGGGCCGGGCCATCGAGGCGATGCGCGAACCGTACTCGTTGGTCAGGGACGTTTTTCGGTTCCGCTTCGACATCTCCGAGAACGACACGGCGGAGATCGCCCGCGAGAAGTTCATCAACGGAATGTTGTCGATGACCGACGATTTCGGCGGCACGTTCGCGCGGGACGGCGACCCCGTGATGAAGATCCACCTCATCGGCCACCTCATCGGCTTTGACCTTTCCGGCTCACCGTATCTATCGAGTGTCGCCGAGGGCGAAAGACATATACACGATCGTGCAGTACTTTTCGCGTCGCAATTCTTTTCGGCAGTTTCGCAGGTTCATCCGGCGGTTTTCTATCTGGACGATCTGCATTGGGCGGATGACGAGTCGCTCGCGTTCCTGGATGAGATCTCGGAGAGATGCGGAGACAGCCCGGTGCTGATCACCTGCTTTACGAGGCCCGTCCTCTTCGAACGTCGACCCAACTGGGGCGAGGGACGCGAGGACTGGAGCCGCTTGGTCCTGGCACCGTTGACGCGGCGAGAGACGCGCAAACTGATCGGCAGCATCCTCCAAAAGGTCCGCGATATACCGGCCCGCCTGATCGAGATTCTGATCTCGAAGACCGGCGGCAATCCCTATTTCGTCCAGGAACTGATCAAGATGTTCGTCGAGCAGGGAGTGATCGCAACCGGTGACAGGGAGTGGACGATCGACGAGGCGCGAATCGGCGAAATAAGCGTTCCGCCGACGCTCAACGGTGTGCTGCAATCGCGGCTCGACCGTCTGACCGAAATGGAGATGAGAGCGCTCCAACGGGCGTCGGTCGTTGGGCGTGAATTCTGGGACAATGCGATCGCCGATCTCGATGACGACATCGACCTCGCTTCGACGCTCGCGTCGCTGCGCCGCAAAGAACTCCTCTTTCGCAAGGAAAACGCGGCGTTCGAGAACGTCGCCGAATACGTCTTCAGACATTCGCTGCTGCGCGACGCCTGCTATCAAACGATCGTGCTCGACGAACGGCGCTACTGGCACCTGTTGACGGCTGAATGGTTCGTCGGCGTGCGTGGCGAACGCCGGAACGAGTACTCGGCCGTGATCGCCGACCATTTTGAAAAGGCGGGCGAGATCGAAAACGCGGCCCTATGGTACGGCGCGGCGGGAAAGGAAGCCCGGCGGAGTTTTGCTTCAAAGACCGCCGAAGAGAACCTGCGGCGCGCTCTTGAGCTTTGGAACAAGCTGTCGGCACACGGACCGGTGACACGAATCTCAACCGAACAAGTGATGAAGTGGAAACACGGTCTCGGCGCGGTCTTGTTCGACCAGGCGAAATTTCAGGAGGCGATCGACGAACTGACGTCAATGCTTCGGATGGCGGTTGATCTCGACAACAAGCTGAGCCAGGCATTCGCGTACTGGGGCCTGAGTTTTTCGCACTTCGAGGTCGGCGATACGCGCAGTTCGCTGGAATGCTCGATCGAAACGGTCCGGATCGCCGATGACCCCGAGATCGCGTCGCTCGCAAAGGCCCGATCGCTCAAGCTTTCGGGACTATATCGCCAGGGAAGGGCTCTCGTCGCGTTAGGACGGTTCGAAGAGGCGATCGACCGGACCGAAGAAGCGCTGCGGCATTTTGCTGACGCGCAGATCATTGACCGGGTCGTCCAGGGCGACTGCCTGCACCTGCTTGCCGCGACCAATATGTATCTCGGTCGCCTCGATCAAGCGCGTGAGTATGAAGACAAAGAGATCGAGGTGGCAAAACAGATCGGCGACCAGCGGCGATTCGGAAATGCGCTCAACAGCCTCGGATTCCAGCAGTACATGCGCGGTCAGCCGCTGGAGGCGATCGGGTACTTCGATCAGGCGATCGAAATCGCCATCGCGTGCGGCAACAAAGGCGGAGAGATCATGGCGCGGAGCAATCGCTGCGGCGCCCAAGTCGTCCTCGGCGACTACGCGGCGGCAGAGTCCGTGTTGAACGAACTGATCGTCGAGATCGGCGATGACGGACATTTCCTCGCCACCGAAATGTACCGATTTCTGGCCGAAGCGCTGATCGGACAGAAAAGAAGCGAATCGGCGCTCGACGCCGCACGCCGGTCGCTGGAACTCTCGCAAGCTTCCGAAAACGAGGAGGCGATCGGCGAGGCCTGGAGAGTTTTGGGCATTACCGCGTCGTCTCTGAACACCGATCTTCTGCTGAACGGCGAAACCGTCTCCGCCGCCGATTGCTTTCAGCGTAGCCTGGAGATCTTCGAATCCCTGAAGATGGAAGCGAGTTTCGCACTGACCCTGTACAACTACGCGCAATACGAGGCTGCCCGCGGCGACGGCGATCCCGGCACATCAAACGAAATGTCCGACCGATCATCAGCCATTTCAAAGCGACTGGGAATCGATACCCACCTAAGAAGTCCGTATTTCAATCCCGTTTCATAAACCGCCAAGGAAGATCAGAGCGGAGGCAGGCCGATGCGGCGGAGCAGGTCCTCATAATGCGGGTCATCTTTGAGATCGCGGAAGGGGGCATCGACCCTGATATATGTGAGAAAGCTGCTGTGCTCGGCGAACGCCTTTTCAAGAAGCGCAAAGCCTTCGCGGTCTGTTCTACTTTCCTTGACCGCTAATTCACGCGAAAAACCGCGAATTGAGCAACTTCGCCAAGCTGAATGGCCTGTGCCCCGCGGGCCGAATTATTCCAGCATCTTCCTTGGCCGGATTTTTGGGAACTTTGGCGCGTCTGCCGCCACACTCTCGCAAACGCTGAGGCAGGAATATGCCGCCAAATCAGTCCGATCGATTGACCAAATGATAGCAAAGGTCAGAACGGGCGAACAATGAGATTCACGGCCGACAGCTGAGCGCGATCGCAAACCGGGAAAAACACGCCGGGGTTGTCCGTTCCGGCGTGCCGGCCAGATCTTGTTCGTTCTGCTCGTATCGAGCGCGGGATATGAGGTCAAATTACGAAGACCTTAATCATGCACAAAAGCGCCGTGCCTGCTGATTTCGCGGGCACGGCACTGATACTCACGCTGACCTGAATATCGCGTCACGCGTGAAATTTCCGAGACTGAAGTTCGGTCCCGAAGGCTACTTTTTCGCCGCCTCGGCGGTCTCGGTGCCCTTGATCCAGTGGATCGCCTGGGTCATGTTGTTGAAGTGCTTCATTTCGCCGGAGACGAACCACGATCCGATCTTCGCCGCCCATTCCTGCCAGTTCTGCGGGCCGTACATCGCGATCTTGTCAAACTCACCGCCATGTCGCAGCCAGAGCTTGAAATCGTCCCACGCCGCGCGCGCTTCCCAGCCATGAAACTCGGAGCCGTCGAAGAGGACGTTCATTTTGGCGTCCTTGACGCTCGCGAGCGCCGAATCGATCATCGGCGTGAACTTCTGATAATCCTCGTGCGTCAGTTTTCCCGTCACCTTGATCGTCAGATAAAAGTCGTTGTCGATCCGCTCC
>JAKOSS010000913.1 GCA_029777145.1 Acidobacteriota bacterium
TCATTTGCTGTCCCATCGGACGGGGCATCTTTGTAGTCAGGACTTATCAGGTCCTGCACCCATTCGGCGACATTGCCGTGCATGTCGTACAAACCCCACGCGTTCGCCTTGTAACTGCCTACCCGGGCAGTTGTCAACAGCGGCGATACGTTGGTCGAACTACCCGAATACTGGCTGCTGAAATTTCCTTGGGTCAGGTCGATACTGTCACCGAAGGCGAACGCGGTGGTAGTTCCGGCACGCGCGGCATACTCCCACTCTGATTCGGATGGGAGCCGGAATTCATATTCTGTGTCGAGCGAATTGAGTCGCTTAATGAAACTCTGCACATCATCCCAGCTGACCTTCTGGACGGGGCAATCCGCGCCACAGCGTTGAAACGCACTTGGGTTACTTCCCATTACCGCCTGCCACTGTCCCTGCGTTACTTCGTACCTGCCCATCCAGAATCCTTTCGCGAACGTCACCCCGTGCTTCGGGTACTCGCGCATGAAGAAATCACGCGTCGCTGTCGGCAAGGTGGACTTCTTTGCTTCGCTTAACACCGCGTCAATTTCGGCATCATTCGATCCCATCATGAACGTTCCCGCGGGAATCCAAACGAGTTCGATTCCGGACGGGCTTTTCCTGAGCTTTCCGGGGGTCAGAGTGAAAGTCTCGAGCTGCCGCAATCTGATCTTCGCCGCGGCCGAGTTCGCGCCGTTCGGGAACTCGTCGAGGTACGCCTGCACCGCGGCCTTGTCGGTCGACGCCTTCGCCGACTGCCAGACAAGTTCCTCGAGCCTGATCCGCGCATTTCCGGCGTTGGCGCCGCTCGGAAACTCCTTGAGATAGATCCGCAGATCGCCTGGATCATTCGAATTCTTTACCAGATCCCACGCTTCGCGTTCCTGCTGCGCTTCCGTCTTAACGGTTATGTTCTGATCGCCGACCGCCTTTCCGGCGAAATAGAAGTTTTGGAGCGCGTTGCCTTCCTTCCATGGCAGCTGCTGTTTTCCGGATCGCGCCCAAACGTCGGTCGAAAGGGCTTTGACCATCTGATCGTATTCGAGTCCCGGCTGTTTGATCTGCTTCAAAAGCGACTCGGTGAACAATCCGTTACGCCCCGTTCCGTCCGAAGCGACCTTGCCGGGCTCGGTCGCGTAAAGTACGAGCGTTCCCGTTGGCGGCGAGATCTTCGCCAGCCCGTCCGAGTTTCCGCTGTCCCTGAATCCCCGCCACGAGCGGGCAAACGGATTGTTGCGGCAGGCGTCGAGGATGACGATGTTGAGCTCGTTCTTCGCCGACGACATCTTCGCCAGGACGAGCGAGATGGGCACGGCGGAATATTGAACCTCGTCCTCTTCCGGAATGTCCGCATCAACCGGGACTATGTAGTTTTCGCCCGCGACCTGGAGGCCGTGGCCGGCGTAGTAAAACAGGCCGACGCCGCCCGAGGCCGCCAGTTTCGTACCGAAGTCGCGGATCAGCGTCTCGATCTCGCGCTTGTTCTGGTTGACGCCGTAAACGACGTCGAATCCGAGCGACCTGAGCGCCGCCGACATGTCGGCCGCGTCGTTCGCCGGGTTCGCGAGCGGTTTTGCCTTCGTGTACGCGGCGTTGCCGATGACGAGCGCGACGCGCTTTTGCGAGTCGGCCGTCACCGGCTGCCGTTCGAGTTGGCGATTCTGCGCGAATGTTGGGGCGAGCGAGAGCTGGATCAATGAGATGAGGACGATCGAGACCATAATCCTGAGAATTCGATTGTTTTGTCCGTACATTGCTCCCTCCTTCAGTTCTCCCGTGCCAACTAGGGTTTCTTGGAA